>JASIBM010000528.1 GCA_030045175.1 Streptosporangiaceae bacterium
CCATTCACCCGAACGAAAACGATCAAGAACGGTGACGCGAGGTATCCGAGTTATCCGTGTGACCAGAGTTTTAGGCAATGATGCGGTTACGCCAGGACGGTGCGGCTGGCCGCCGAGGCCGGCGCCCGCTCGCCTTGGCGTGGGCCGCCAGACCCCGCCAGACCCCGCCAGACCCCGCCAGACCCCGCCAAGATCCCGCCACGCCCCCCGGACGCTGCCGCGTGCGCCGAGGCCGAGGTCGGTGATACTGGCCCGGTGCGCCGGATCTCGGTAGTGGGCAACAGCGGCTCGGGGAAGACGACGCTGGCCAGCGAGCTCGCCGCCGCCCTGGCCGTCCCGCACCTCGAGCTTGACTCGATGTTCCACCAGCCGGGCTGGCAGGAGCTGGACCGGGAGCTGTTCCGCGAGCGGGTAACCGCGTTCACCGCGGGGCCCGGCTGGGTGGTGGACGGCAACTACTCAGCGGTGCGCGACATCGTCTGGAACCGGGCCGACACGGTGATCTGGCTCGACCCGCCCAGGCACCGGGTCATGCGCCGGGTGATCTGGCGCACCCTGCGCCGGATGGCGACGCGGGCCGAGCTATGGAACGGCAACCGCGAGCGGTGGCGGTACCTGTTCCGCCGGGACGAGTCGATCATCTGGTGGGCCTGGACCAACCACCACAAGAACCAGGAGCGGTACACCCGAGCGCAAGCCGACCCGGCGTTCGCCCACCTGTCCTTCATCCGCCTGCGCACCCCCGCCGACTCCGCGCGGCTGCTGCAAGCCGCTAGTTCGGGCGCGCGCTGAGGTCACGCCTGGGTTGCCAGCCGCCCGCGCGACCAGGGTGTTCTTGACACATTAAATGGCTGTCTGCTACAAGGTGGTTACCTGTCCGTTTAGCGCGCGCATCCGGAGGGGCAAGATGAAGTTCAGGTTTTCAATTGCGGTCGCCGTGGGCATGGCCCTTGTCTTGCTCGGGGCGCCGGCGGCTAGCGCGGCAAGCTGGTATTACATGGATGTTACCGCCTACGGTGATAGTCTCTGCATGGCCGCGCCGACGCATAATGACATTGTCCTGGTTACCAACTATGCGGGCTGCGAAGCGGTCACCTTCATCGACCCTACCAGCTACGACGGCAACACCTGGTGGGAGATCGAGGCCAGCAACGGCCTCTGCCTCAACATGGTCGGCGGCAGCGATAACGACTACGTCTACGCTGACTCCTGCGTGTCTGGCGATTACAATGAGCTGTGGTACAACCACGTAGCCGGCCAGCTCCTTAATCTAGAAGGAAATATCAGTAACGGCGAGGACACTTTTCTCCTGCTTGGCACGTGCGATGTAACAGGGCCGGCCGAGAGCTGCACCATGGCCGCGTGGCCTGACACTTTCACCGGGTGGAGCGAGGTACCCGCGTAAGGGTGGTGGCGGCCGGCACCAGCGTGCGAACGACCGCGATCATGGGCTACCGGCTGTTACCGGCCGCGGAACTGGGGCTTGCGCTTTTCCGTGAACGCGCGCGGGCCTTCCCTGGCGTCGTCGGACTTGAACACCTCCATGCCGATCCGCGCCTCCACCGCGAACGCGTCCTCCTCCGCCATGCCCTCGGTCTGCCTGATCACGCGCAGGATGGCCTGAACGGCGAGCGGGCCGTTGGCTGCGATCACCTCGGCGACCTCGAGCGCCCGCGCTAGCGCCTGGCCGTCCGGCACCACCTCTCCGATCAGGCCGATCCGCAGCGCCTCGTCCGCGCGGATGTGCCTGCCGGTCAGCAGCAGGTCGGCGGCGATCGCGTACGGGATCTGGCGCACCAGCCTGACCGCCGACCCGCCGAGCGGGAACAGCCCCCACCGCGCCTCGGAGATGCCGAACCTCGCGCTGGCGCCGGCGATCCTGATGTCGGTGGCCTGCAAGATCTCGGTGCCGCCTGCCACCGCGGCTCCCTCGACGGCCGCGATAAGCGGCTTGGTCAGGCGCCGGCCCTTCAGCAGGGCCTCGATCACCGACAGGTCCAGCTCCGCATTTTTTTGGAACGAATCCCCAGGCGGAGCTGCCGTCATCTGCACCAGATCTGCCCCGGCGCAGAACGCGCTGCCCGCCCCGGTCAGCACCGCGACCCTGATGTCGGGGTCGGCGTCGGCCTCGTCCCAGGCCTGGCGCATGATCGCCATCATCGGGCCGGTCAGCGCGTTGCGGGCGTGCGGCCTGTTCATCGTGACGATCAGCACGTGCCCCCGCCGCTCGACCAGCGCGTGCGGCTGTTCCGACTCGTTCGTCATCAGGCGTCTCCCAGACCACAGGCTTGCCCTGAAACAGTAACAGGTTCTAGTTTCGGTTCCATGAGCGAGCTGGAGGCGAGCGGGAGATAGAGATGGCACTGAACATCGCGGACTTGTTCGAGCACGCGGCCGACGCGCTCGGCGACCGTACCGCCGTGGCCTGCGGGGAACGCGAAGTCAGCTACCGCGAGCTTGAGGAGCGCACGAACCGGCTCGCGCACCACCTGGCCGGCCTCGGGGTCGGCGCGGGCGACCACGTCGGGCTGTACGCGCGCAACTCGATCGAGGCGGTGGAGACGCTAATCGCGTCCTACAAGCTGCGGGCCAGGGCGGTCAACATCAACTATCGCTACGTGCGAAGCGAGCTCGCCTACCTGATCTCCGACGCCGACCTGGTCGCGCTTGTCTACGACCGGCAGTACGCGCCGCTGGTGGCTGACGTGCTGCCGGGCGCGCCCGGCGTGCGCGGTGCGGTGGTGATCGGCGACGCCGGCGCGGCCGGTGGTGACGCGGCCCCGGACGACGAGGTGCCCGGCGTGCCTTACGACGAGGCGCTCGCGGGCGGTTCGCCCGAGCGCGACTTCGGGCCGCGCAGCGGCGACGACGTCTACCTGATCTACACCGGCGGCACGACCGGCTACCCCAAGGGCGTGCTCTGGCGGCACGAGGACATCTGGCGCACCCTCGGCGGCGGCATCGACTTCATCACCGGCGCCCCGCTCGCCGACGAGTGGGAGCAGTCCAGGCACGGCGCCGAGGGCGGCGGCCTGGTCAAGCTCTGCGCCGCGCCGCTGATCCACGGCAACGCGCAGTGGGCGGCGCTCGCCGGGCTCTTCGCAGGCGACACGATCGTGCTGCTGCCCGCCTTCGACGCGGCCGACGTCTGGCGCGCCGTGCAACGGCGCAAGGTCAACGTGCTCGTGATCATCGGCGACGCGATGGCCCGGCCGCTGATCGAGGAGTTCCAGGCCGGGGGGTACGACGCCAGCTCGCTGGTGGCTGTGTCCTCGAGCGCGGCCCTGTTCTCACCCGTGGTCAGGGACGCGTGCCTGGCCGCGCTGCCGAACGTGGTGTTCACCGACGCGATCGGCGCGTCCGAGACCGGCTTCACGGGCATCAGCTTCGTCAGCGCGGGCGCGCAGACCAGGGGCGGGCCTACGGTCACGCCGGGCCCGCACACGATCGTGATCAACGACGCCGGCCGGCGGGCCGAGCCCGGCGAGGCCGGCCGGCTCGCCAGGGGCGGGCACATACCGCTCGGGTACTACAAGGACCCGGCGAAGACGGCGGCGATGTTCGCCGAGGTGGACGGGGAGCGCTACGTCGTGCCCGGTGACTTCGCCCAGGTCGAGTCTGACGGCACGATCACGCTGCTCGGCCGCGGCAACATGTGCGTGAACACGGGCGGGGAGAAGGTGTTCCCCGAGGAGGTCGAGGGCGCGATCAAGGAGCACCCCAAGGTGTTCGACGCGCTGGTGATCGGCGTTCCCGACGAGCGGCTCGGCCAGCGGGTGGCCGCGATCGTGCAGCCGCGCGACGGGGCCGAGCTTGACCTCGCCGAGCTCGATGCCGTCGTGCGCAAGCACGTGGCCGGCTACAAGGTGCCGCGCACCGTGTGGCTGACCGGCCAGATCGGCCGCACGCCGAGCGGCAAGGCCGACTACGTCTGGGCGCGGCGGTTCGCCGACGCCAAGCTGGCGGGCGCTGAGTCTGTCGGCTCTGCCGAGGCGGAGGGCTGAGCCGTGCCGCTGCGGACGCCGCTGTGCGACCGGCTTGGCGTGGCTTACCCGATCGTCGGCTTCACCCCGTCAGAGCAGGTCGCTGCCGCGATCAGCCGGGCCGGCGGGCTCGGGGTGCTCGGCTGCGTCAGGTACAACGACGCAGCCGAGCTCGACGCGGCCCTGGACTGGATGGACGCCAATGCCGGCGGGCGCCCCTACGGCGTCGACGTCGTGATGCCTGCCAAGGTGCCGGCCGAGGGCAGCCAGCTCGATCTCGGCCAGCTCATCCCGGCCGGCCACAGGGAGTTCGTCGACCTGACCCTGCTCCGGCTCGGCGTCCCGCCGCTGCCGGCCGACGAGCGTGCGCGCGATGGCGTGCTCGGCTGGCTGCACTCGGTGGCGCGGGCGCACGTGGATGTCGCGCTGCGGCACCCGGTCGCCCTCATCGCGAACGCGCTGGGCTCACCGCCCGACGACGTGATAGCGAGCGCGCACGACCGCGGGATCGCGGTGGCCGCGCTGGCGGGCAAGGCCGAGCACGCGGTCAGGCACGTGGCGCGCGGGGTCGACATCGTCGTGGCCCAGGGGTACGAGGCAGGCGGGCACACCGGCGAGATCGCCAGCATGGTGCTTGTCCCCGAGGTGGTTGACGCGGTCGGCGGCGAGGTTCCCGTGCTCGCGGCCGGCGGCATCGGCTCGGGACGGCAGGTCGTCGCGGCGCTCGCGCTCGGTGCCGCCGGGGTGTGGATGGGCTCGCTCTGGCTCACGACCCAGGAGTACGCGCTCGGCTCTGGCGTGCCCGCGCTTCGCGACGCGCTGCTCGCGGCCACCTCGTCTGACACCGTGCGGTCGAGGATCTACAGCGGCAAGCCTGCCAGGCTGCTGAAGAACAAGTGGACGCAGGCGTGGGACGAGCCCGGCGCGCCGGAACCGTTGCCAATGCCGTTGCAGAACCTGCTGGTGAGCGAGGCGCATCAGCGGCTGATGGAATCAGGGGACCCTGAGGTCATTCCCATGCCGGTCGGCCAGATCGTGGGCCGGATGAACTCGGTCCGCCCGGTGGCGCAGGTGATGGCTGACCTGCTCGCCGAGAGCGCAGAAACACTCGCCCGCCTCGGTCTTCGCTGACCCCGGCATCCATGATCACGGTGGGTTGCCGTTGCATGGATCGGTCAATCCACCGTGATCATGAAGTAAGGCTGATAATGGCGGAGGAGCGGGCGATCGGGAAAAGGGGCGGACGTGAGCGAGGGCCTTCCTGGCGATCCTGAAGGGCTCATGGCTAGCTTCGCCGTTGGCTCCCGGATCGCGGGGTACCGGCTTGAGGAGCGGATCGGCGCCGGCGGGATGGCCGTCGTGTTCAGGGCGGTCGACGAGCGGCTGAACCGGCGGGTCGCGCTGAAGGCCATCACGCCGGGCCTGGCCGCCGACGCCGACTTCAGGCGGCGGTTCATCCACGAGTCCAGGGCGGCGGCGGCGGTCGATGACCCGCACATCATCCCGGTCTACGAGGCTGGCGAGGCCGACGGCGTGCTGTTCATCGCGATGCGGTTCGTCCCCGGCGGTGACGTCCGCGCGCTGATGCGCCGCGAGGGCGCGCTGCCGCCTGACCGGGCCACCACGATCATCTCAGCCATCGCGTCGGCGCTGGACGCCGCCCACGCGGCCGGCCTGATCCACCGGGACGTCAAGCCGGCGAACATGCTGGTCGACTCCAGGCCCGACCGGCCCGATCACGTGTACCTGTCCGACTTCGGGCTGAGCAAGGGCGCGCTGTCTTCGGTCGGGCTGACCGGGACTGGCATGTTCATCGGGACGCTTGATTACTGCGCGCCCGAGCAGATCGAGGGGAAGCCCGTCGACGCGCGGGCGGACCAGTACGCGCTGGCCTGCTCGGCGTTCGAGCTGCTGGCCGGAACGCCGCCGTTCGTGCGCGAGCAGCTTCCCGCCGTGATCTGGGCGCACATGTCCGAGCCGCCGCCCGCGTTGTCGTCGCGGCGGCCCGAGCTTGGCCAGGCGGCCGATCCCGTGTTCGCCCGAGCGCTGGCGAAGGCGCCGCAGAACAGGTACCCGAAGTGCGCGGAGTTCGCCAGCGCGCTCAGGTCCGCGCTAGGCGTCGCGCCCTATAACCGGGTCTCAGGTCCCTCGCCCGTTCCTGCCGTCGGCCAGATCGCCGAGGACGACACGATCCTGCGCTATCCGCCGACCGAGGTGGCAGGCGCGGCAACGGCGGCCGAGGCGGCCGCCCCCGTGGCGCC
>JASIBM010000529.1 GCA_030045175.1 Streptosporangiaceae bacterium
TATAACCGCAGCGTGGGGCCCTTGCTGGGGTTCCGGGCACCCGCCCGCCGCCCGATGAGCCGCGGGCCGGCGGGCGGTGCGGGGGCTGGGACGAACAGGCCGGCCGGCCACAGCGTGGGCTACGCCCGCTTAAGCTCGAGCACAGGAATGGTGCGGACTCCAGCAGTTTGGCGTGCGTATCCGGCGAAGCCTGGGTAGCGCCGCGCTTGCTCGGCGTAAATGCGGTCGCGCTCAGCGCCGGTCAGTTCTCGGACGGTCACCTTGTATGTCTCGGTGCCGAGTTCGACGCTGCCGTCACCGGCGGCGGTCAAGTTGTGGTACCAGTCCGGGTTGGTGGGTGCTCCGGCCTTGGTTGCGAAGACGTAGATGATGTCCGCCTCGGTGTCGTGCGGGAGGTACATCATCGGGCTGACGTACTCCCGCCCGCTCTTGCGGCCGCGGTGATGCACCAGGGTCATCGGAGCGCCCTCGAAGTTCCCGCCAACCCTGCCTTCGTTCGCCCGGAACTCCGCGATGATCTTCGCGTTCCAGTCGAGCGTTTCGCTCATGTCGAGCTCCTGTCGTTCAGTAACGGGTTTGGGATGCTCCCGACGGTAGCTGCTGCCCTGCTTGCCGGGCGCCGTGGGTTGCTGAGGTCCGGGCCATAACCATGGGGACGCCTTGCCGATCGTTGATCCGATATCGTAATATCCGAAACCATGAAGTCCGAGCTCGTTCCATCCGGGCCGTCCGCGCTGCTGGCCCTGCAGCGCGCGACCCACGCCACCTTGCACCTGATCGCCGCCGAGCTCGCCGGCCTTGACCTGACCGCCTCCGAGATCAACGCCCTGGCCAACCTCGCCGACGGGCAGGCCCGCACCGTCTCACAGCTCGGCGCCGCGACCGGCACCCGCCCCACCACGCTGACCAGCGTGCTGGACCGGCTGGCACGACGCGGCCACATCACCCGCGGCACCCGCCCCAAAGACCGCCGCAGCGTGGTTATCGAGCTCACTGACTCTGGGCGCGCGGCGGCCGCCCTGATCGAGCAAACGCTGAGCGATCTTGAGCACCGCGCGCTTGATGGCCTGCCTGCGGAAGCGGTCGCCGGCTTCCACGTCGTCCTGGACGCGCTGACCAGGCAGGGGACATGACCGCGCACGGCCACGGCGCGAACGAGCAGCCCTCGCCGTTCGCCGAGCTGATGGCAGAGGTGATGTCCGGCGCGGAGCGGTTCGGGCATCGCCAGCACGTCCACCTGACCTGGCTGGCCGTCCGCCGGTACGGAACCACGCGGGCAGTGCGCCTGGTCAGCGACGGCATCCAGCGCACCGCCCGCTACGCGGGCGCCCCGCAGAAGTACCACGTCACCGTCAGCCGGGCCTGGGTCGAGCTAGTCGGCCACCACGTGGCGCACTCGGACGCCGCCAGCTTCGACGCCTTCGCCGGCCAGCACCCAGCGCTGCTCGACAAGAAGCTGCTGACCCGCTTCTACCGGCCCGCGACGCTGGCAAGCGCCCCAGCTCGGACCGGCTGGGTCGAGCCCGACCTCGCGCCCTTCCCCTGGCAGCAAGCCGACCGCAGGCGAGCGGCCTGGCTGGCTCACTGGTCGACGTAGTCTTCGTCTCCTGAGTCCTCGTCGCCTGGGCCGCTTGGCTCGTCGTAGTCGACCTCCATGCCCTGGCCGTCAAAGTATTCCTGGTTGTTCACGTTGTATCCGTCGTCGCCGCCAGCGGCCTGCCAGCGGGCCCTGATGATGGCCGGCAGCCCGCTGAAGTCCACGTTCGCGCCTGGCAGGATGGCGAGCTGGTAGGCCTCGCTCTTGGTCGACGGCGACCGGTAGGTGTAGATGAAGTGCCGCTTGTCGGCGTCGGCGATGCCGGTGAGCAGCTTGCGGTAGGCGAGGACCAGGCCTGGGTTGGCGAAGTTGCACAAGATGACGGTGGTGCCCCGGTCGGTCAGCCGCTTCGCCTCGTCGACGATCCTGCTCTGCAGCGCCGCGCCGTCATCCCCGGTGCCGTACGTGTTCGCGGTCACCGAGTCGAACGTCTCTGGCCGGTCGGGCACGACGGTGGGGACGGTGTAGGCGAATTTCGGGAACGGGCAGTCCATCACGACGATGTCGCTGGGCTGGGCCAGCGCCGTGGTTTGCGCGAAGTCCCTGCAGGCGTAGCTGAAGCTGGTGCCTCGCAGCGTGGCAAGCACGGCCGTGATGGCCTGGCCCTCGCGGCGGCGCACCTTTGCCCGGTCCAGCTTGGCGTTGACGGTCGCGTTCACGCCGGTCGCGTTCAGCGAGCTGCCGTGCAGGCACCGGTTGACCAGCCAGATGTACATCACCGCGGCTTCGTGCAGCTCGCCGACGTTGTACTTGTTGGCCAGCCGGTCCCGGCCGTGATCGTTGAGCTCGGTGACGACGGCGCCGAACTGGCCGGCGAAGCTGTCCATGCTCGTCGCCGATCCCAGGTAATCCGGCACCGCGCTGTCCTTGTAGTCCAGGATGAACTGGTAGGCGGCGATCAGATACGGGTTGAGATCACCCGCGATGACCTTGCAGAACAGGGGCACGCCTTCGTTGAGTGCCGGTCCCCACGTGCAGGCGTGCAGGAAGATCTGCCCGGACCCGACGAACGGCTCTATGAGCGCTGGGAATTTCCCGCCGTTGGCCTTGAACTTGGCCTGCGCCACGCACGCGATCACGAGCTGGGTGAAGTGCGTGCGGTTGTGCTTGTTGCCTGTGTAGGGGCTCAGCCAGGCGAACCTGCCAGGGTCGGGCACCATGATGTTGGTGAACTTGCCGACGAAGGTGGTGTTCTGCCGGATGAAGGCCTGGTAGGACTTCCCGACGACGCCGGTGAAGTAGTTGAAGGAATCTGGCGCTGCGACCGTTCCCTGCCGCTTCGGCCGATACTGCGGCCGCGCGATCCCGCGCACCACGAGGCCGCCATCGCGGCCCACCGTGAATCCGGTGTCCGCCTGGCCCGCGACCATGGTGCCCAGGCCGCACACGGCGCATAACGGCGCCGGCGCCTTGGCGTAGACCTTCTCGAAACCGCAGTGGTCGCAGTGGTAGAACATGGATTCCTCCCGGCGCTCGCCCGGCGAACGGGTACATCCAGCCACGTGCGGCCAGCCACGCCGCTCAGCGGCCCGTCCACGACGTTACCCCTCATGCGCGTGCCCGATCCAGATGCCTGACCCGACGCCGGGCCGCCTAATCCCACCAGAAGCCCCACGTGGAGTCGCCTTGGATGGAGTCGGCGTAGTCGCTGATGCTGCCCGCGCCTTGCAAGATGATGTCGGGGCAGAACGCGAAGTGCTCGGCGGCGATCGCGAGCGCTTCGTCCCTGGTTCGGGGTGCTGCGGCGACGGTGAGGATTAGCACGTCGAGGGACAGGCCGATAACCCGAGCGCCGAAGCGTTCCTGCCAGTCGCTGACTACGGAGGCGAACAGGCCGGTGTCATTGTCGAGGTTGAGTGGTCCAGTCCACGGCAGCGCTGTCAGCGCCCTGGCCCCGTCAGGCGCGGGGATCAGCGCTAGCGCGGACTTGCTGCTGACGAGCGTGTCGGCGCCGGTGATCGCGACGGCTTCCGGGTCGGCGGAGAGCGGGATCGGCGG
Source organism: Streptosporangiaceae bacterium (assembly GCA_030045175.1). Classification (GTDB taxonomy): domain Bacteria; phylum Actinomycetota; class Actinomycetes; order Streptosporangiales; family Streptosporangiaceae; genus Chersky-822. Next base: position 3,596 of record JASIBM010000529.1, read on the forward strand.
GCACAGGCCGGGCCAGCGGCGGCCATGCGGCGCTAGCCACTCACTGACGTTCTCATCGTCATCGGGCACGGACTTGGCCCACAGCTCCCGCAGGACGTGCTGTGAGCGGCGGGCATCGGCGGCGGTGGTCTCCAGGTCGCACAGGCTCAGTACGTCGCTGCCGTTGTCCTGATCGAGGAGCATGACCGGCCAGAGGCCTGTCTCAGCGTGCCTTGCTCGCCAGCGGGCCCAGTCCCCGCGCCCGGCCGGCTGGGAGGAGATCCAGTAGGCGGGCTCGGTGCCGCCGTCGCGCTTGACGAGCCTGCCGGCGGGAAGGTCTGCCGGCAAGTTGGCATACCAGGACATGAGAGGCAATATACCGAGGCTGATGCGGCGAACCGCGCGGTTGTCGTTACCGTCGTTGATCTTGGCTGGATGACTCCTCGCCGAGCGGCGGTTGCGCGCGAGGCGCGCTGCGGTGCGGCATGACCTGCCGCCTTCCGGCCGCGTCGAACCGTCCGCCGATCACCTCGTGCCGCTCCGTCTCAACGTCGTCCCGGGCCGGCATCCCGCGATGACCCACCCTAAGCGCATCAGTGCTCGCGGTGAGTTGCTTGCTTATGTCGCGGTAGGTCGCGGCCACCTGGCGCAAGTCCTCGGTAGCGGACGTGCGGTCTTCGGGCGGGGCATTCAGCATGCTCTTGCGCCGCTGGTCAAGTACTGCGACGAAGGCCGACACGTCGCTCACGACCAAGTCGGTCGCCGCCAGGACGGACCCTCGCGGGTCGTCTACGAAGTTCGCCAGAACATCGTGCCAGCGCTGATCATGCGTCGCAGCCGCGCCAGAGACCGTGTCGTCGGCTGGGATCTCAGCGATGACGCTCGTCGGCTCCATGTCATCGGCGGAGACGACCTGGATGTCTGGCGCTTCCACCTGCTCGTCAGTCTCGGTTGACTCCCATCGCTGGTCGTCATGTGTGTGGTGCTCTGTTGACATCGTGGCTCCTGTTCTGGTGGGCCGCCTGCGGTGTGCCGACTCGTTCGCGATGCGTACCCCAGAAGGGCAGACCTACTCGGCTCGCGAAGCAGCCCGGCACGCGCGGCTGCCGCGTCCCAGGGACCATCTCCTGACGGCGCTGGCTCGCGATCACGCGCTTCGGCTAAGGCGCTGGACAGGTAGGACACCTGCGCAAAGACGTTGAACAGCATGTCCTTGGTACGGCTCGGTGAGATCAACAAGATCATGATGCCATCGGGCACGCAGCCCCCGCTGCCCGGCCCCAGGCAAAGCCGATGGTGCGGCGAGGCGGTCTTAACCTCGGTGCGAACCTGCGAGGCTGGCCTTCGCCAGCACCGGCGGGCTGCCCTGCGGCGGCGCGGGCCAGCCTCGCGCCTGGCCCGTGACTGGGTCGCCGCCCGGCAGGGCGGGCGCCGATGTGGCCTCCACCAGGAGCAGCGCGACGTCGTCGTCGAGCTTGCGCCTGGCGTGCGCGAGCAGCCGGCTGAGCAGTTCGTCCGCGGCGGCCTGCAGGTCCGGGTGGCGCAGCGTGTCCAGGCACTCCTCTAGCTGGAAGTACCGCCCGGCGCGGTCACGTGCCTCGAGAAGGCCGTCGGTGTAGAAGACGAGGCGGTCGCCGGGGTGCACGGTGAAGGTCGAGGACTGGATGTCGGGACGCAGGCCAAGCGGTGTCGCGTAAGCGGCCGGGGCCAGCGCCTGCAGCCTGCCGTCCGTGGTCAGCCGCAGCGGCGGCGGATGTCCGCAGGTCACGAGCTGAAGCCAGCCATGTGGGTCGAGCTCGGCGAACACGGCGGTGACGAAGTCCTCCTCGCCGGCGGCCCGGGTGACTGACCCGTCGACGACTCGCGCGATCTCTGGCAGCGAGAGGCCCGGCCGGGCGCACGCGTCGCGGAAGCTGGTCATTGCCACGCTAGCCAGGCGCACGGCGGGAAGGCCCTTGCCCCTGGTGTCCCCGATGAGCCAGCGGGGGCGGCCTGGGCCGGCGACGACATCGAGCAGGTCACCGCCGACCCGCGCCTCGGGCGAGGCGGAGACATACCGTGAGGCCAGCCGCCCGGCGGTCACGGTCGCCGGAACTTCACGCAATATCGCGCTCTGGGCCACCCTGGCGACGGCGCGGACCTGGGTGATTCGCCGCTGCGCCGCGGTCCGCAGCGCCGAGTTCGCGACGGCGAACACGGCCAGCAGCACGAGCACGCACAGGTGCCAGGCAATCACTCCTGGTCGGCCTGGCTGGCCCACGGCGAGCCAGGTACCCAGCAGCAGCGACCAGCTCGCGAGCATCGCCGTGACACGTGGCGACAGCGCCAGCGAGGCCAGCAGTGGTCCGGCCGCCAGCCAGGCCGGCGGGATGATCTTCGGCCCGGTGGCGTAGACCGCAACCGCTACCGCCGTGACGACGACGGCCAGCATCAGCGTGAGCACGCGCCGCGAGCGAACACAGCTACGGGCGTTGACCTGGCTCGGAGCGCTTAGCCCGGCCAGCTCG
>JASIBM010000073.1 GCA_030045175.1 Streptosporangiaceae bacterium
GGACTGGCTCGAGGTGACCTGGCTGGCGGTCGCGGCAGGATCTCCAACGTCGTGTTCATGGGAATGGGCGAGCCGCTCGCGAACTACTCAAGCGTGGTGACCGCCGTGCGGCGGATGTCCGACCCGGTGCCTGCCGGGTTCGGGATCTCCCAGCGCGCGATCACCGTGTCGACTGTTGGCCTGGCGCCCGCGATCAGGCGGCTGACCGCCGAGCAGCTGACCGCCAGGCTCGCCGTCTCGCTGCACGCGCCCGATGACGAGCTACGCGATGAGCTCGTGCCGGTCAACCGGCGCTGGAAGGTGGCCGAGGTGCTCGACGCGGCGTGGGACTACGCCGCGACGACGCGGCGGCGGGTTTCTGTCGAGTACGCCATGATCCGCGACATCAACGATCACGCCTGGCGAGCCGACGCGCTCGCGCGCCTGCTGGCCGGCCGGCCGGCGCACGTGAACCTCATCCCGCTGAACCCGACCCCAGGATCGCGGTGGACCGCCTCCGATCCTGCCGTGGCCGCCGAGTTCGAGGCGCGGCTGGCGGACCGGGGCATCCCCGTCACGGTCAGGGACACCAGGGGCCGCGAGATCGATGGCGCCTGCGGCCAGCTAGCCGCCACACACAGCACCCGCATCGCATGATCACGGCTGGTTTTCGGCGAATAGCCCAGTAAACCCACCACGATCATGAGGGAAACCTTATCGATTGGCGCTACCGTGATGGTTAATGTCTGGAATGCCGTCATTCACCGCGACTCAGGCGACGGGCCGGTGGCGCCGCGCGCTGGCTGGTCGGCTGGCGCACGCGACCTGGCGGTGGCTGCAACGAGCGGGAACCATCACGGCGCAGACGGCCGAAGGCCGCAGGTTCGCCGCCTTCGGCGAGTACTCCAAGATCTCGTTTCCGACCGGCACCATATTCGGCGAGGGGTGGATCGAGATCGGGGCCGCCAGCGTGATCGCCGAGCAGGCCTCGATCTGCGCCGGGATGATGCCCGGCCAGGACCTCGGGCCGGACCCGATCCTGCGGATCGGCGATCGGTGCGTGATCGGCCGCGGCAGCCACATCGTGGCGCATTACTCGATCGACATCGGTGACGACGTCTATACCGGACCGTACGTCTACATAACCGATCAAAATCACGGCTACACCGACCCCGAGGTCCCGATCGGACGGCAGTGGCCGGTGAACGCGGCGGTCCGCATCGGCGCCGGCACCTGGCTCGGGACCGGCGTCGTCGTGCTGCCCGGATCGGTGATCGGCCGCAACGTCGTCGTGGCGGCCGGCTCGGTGGTCCGGGGCGTGATCGGCGACACGTGCGTGGTGGCAGGAGTGCCGGCCAGGGTGGTGAAGGACTTCAGCCCGCAGCAGGGCTGGGTCCGGACGATGCCTGGTCCCCTGTTGCACGACCACCTCCCTTGACGTGGCCCGGCCCGTGCCTTGTCGTCGGCCGGGCACCGCCCATCTGGCGCACGAACTCCTCGCCGTGCAGGGCGCGCTCCACCAGGTCGGCTGCCCTGGCGGCCGCGGCCAGCCTGCTCCCCTCGCTGCGGTAGGCGGCCAGCACCGCTTCTATCGCGGTCGGCGGCAGATGCGGGCCGAGTTCGGTGCGGGCGGATCGGTAGCCGTTCCTCGCGCCCTCGACGCACGCCGCCAGGTGGTGCCTGGCCAACGCGGCCAGCGCGACCGGATGCCGCTTGAGCACCCCGTGCAGCACGTAGTCGGGCGGGACGACGTCGAGCAGCCACGCGACGGCGGACCGCTCGAACTCGGGACTTCCCTGCGGATGCACGCCCGCAGGCCAACCCGGTGGTATATAGGACGCCACGGACTCAGCATAGCGTTTAATCGAACAGATGTTCTACCGTGAGCGAGTGGTGGCCATTACCCCAGGGTCTGGCGCCGATCGGCCAGATCCCCGGTACCGGGCTGGTCAGGGCAGCGTAGTGATCCCGGCCACCCGGTCGTTCGGGTAGTGGTAGTCGATCAGCCTGAGCAGGACCAGTGCCGTCACGAATGACGCCTGCCTGGCGGCTAGCCCGGTGCAGGCAACCGCGATGCTGGTGTGGCCTGCGGGGAAGACCACCACGGTGAACGGTGGTGACTGGCCGGCGGACTGGGCATAGAGCGCACCGGGCGCCACGATGTCCAGGTCGGATTTCGCGTGCCCGATACCGGAGATGTCTTGCAGGACGGATGCCGGGGACTGGCTCTCGTAGAAATTGATGTTGACCTGACCGCCGATCTGGTATCCGGGCTCCCACGCGTACTGGCAGTCCGAGCCCCCGGTCTGGTTGATTCCCGAGCTCATCGCCACGTTGTCGATGAGGCTCGCGTCCGGCGGGTCCATGCCGAACCGGGTGATCACGTACCACTGGCTGAGCAGCCGCGGGCTGAGCAGGTCGCACGCGGTCTGACCGAACCCGTTGCCGACGTGGCTGGTCAGGTACGCCAGGTCGGTCCTGGCCTCGGCGGCCAGTCCGGTCAGCCGCGAGCCGTACAGTGACAGGCAGTCCGCCCCGATCGCGTCGGCCTGCAACAGCGCGGTGGGAATCGTCGCCGGGGCGCCGGCCCTGCCGGCCAGGACGGCCCGCATCTGCGCGACATCCGACGCCTGCTCCGCGCCTAGGGCCGCGGCGAGCGGCGGGGATACGGCGTAACGCCAGGCGAGGGCCGGCCGGTCGGCGTCGTACGCCTGCACCACAGCGGGAAGGCGCTTGCTCGGCGCCGGAGCCAGGTACCAGGCCTTGCAGGCATCGAAATTGGCCACCGATGGCGAGACCGTGCCTGCCGGAACATAGTGCGGGGCGGCCGTGGCCTGCCCGAGCGGGACCACGGCGGTGGCAGGTGATGCGGCAGGCTGGGCAGGGCTGGCGTCATGACCGGATGGCACGGCGCCGCAGGCGGCGAGAATGGCGGCACACGGCAGCGCCACCGCGACCGCCGCCGTTTTCTGTAGCCTCCGCATCAAACGTAGTTATACCATTCTGCGTAACTTGCCCCAGCCGCGCTCAGCGGGGCGCCGCAGCCGGCTCCGCCATCGCTGACCAGCTAGCCGGCGTGATCGGCGGGTCGGGCCGGGCAACGCATGCCCACCGACGGCCAGCCGGCCGGCATCGTCTTCGGCAGCTAGCGCGCGAGGCCAGGGTCGTCCGCCGGGCCGGCCTGTGGGGCAGCAGGTCGAGGAACACCTTTCCGATCGGCGGTTGGCTTGGTGTTCATCGCGTTCCTTCCGTGCCGACGCCAAGCTCGGCCAGCAGGTGCTTGCGCAGGGCGATGAGATGAGGTCCGGCCGGGTCGCGCGGGTGCGGCGCAGTGACCGGGCAGGCGTGGCTGATCCGCCCGTCAGACAGCACGAGGACCCGGTCGGCTAGCGCGAGCGCCTCGTCCACGTCGTGGGTGACGAGCAGCACGGCGGGACGGTGGTGCGCCCACAGCCGGTGCATCAGGTCGTGCATGGAGATCCTGGTCAGCGCGTCGAGCGCGCTGAACGGCTCGTCGAGCAGCAGCAGGTCGGGCTCGCGCACCAGCGCCCTGGCCAGTGCGGCGCGCTGTGCCTCGCCGCCGGACAGCGTCAGCGGCCAGGCCGTCGCGCGCTGCATCAGGCCCACCTCGCCGAGCGCGCGGTAAGCGATGTCGCGCGGCCGGTCCGAGCGCAGCCCGAGGCAGACGTTCTGCCAGACCCGCTTCCACGGCAGCAGCAGCGGATCCTGGAACGCCATGGCGACGGTTCCGCGCACCTGAAGGTCGCCTGTGACATCGTGGTCGAGCCCGGCCAGCGCTCGCAGCAGCGTCGACTTGCCCGAGCCGATGCGGCCGAGCAGCGCGACGAACTCACCTGGCGCCACGTCCAGGTCGAGCCTGTGCAGCACCGCCTCGCCGTGGTAGCGCCTGGTCAGCCGCCGTGATCGCACGACGGGCGGCTCGCTGACCGCGACGGGGTAAAGATGGCGGTGTCGCTGCCTGGTCAGCGTGGTTACCGTGCCGCGGCGCTCTGGCGCCATCGCAGCGCCCTCCTTTCGAGTAGCCGCACGATCGAGTCGGTCAGCAAGCCGAGCGCGCAGTACACGAGCAAGACGACGATGATCACGTCATTGCGCAAGAACCGGGTCGCCTGGCTGATCATGAAGCCGAGGCCCGAGCTGGCGTTGACCTGCTCGGCCACGACGAGCGCGAGCCAGGCCACGCCCAGGCTCTGGCGCAGGCCGACCAGCATCTGCGGCATGGCGCCGGGCAGCACGACCTGCCGGATGAACTCGTGCCTGCGCAGGTGCAGGACGTCGCTGAGCTCGGCCAGCCTGGCGTCAAGGCCGCGAATGCCCGCGAAGGTATTCAGGTACATCGGGATCGCCGCGCCGATCGCGATCAGCAGGATCTTCGCAGACTCCCCGAGGCCGAACCAGACGATGAACACCGGGATCAGCCCGAACAGCGGCAGCGCCCTGAGCATCCGCATCACCGGATCGATCGCGGTCTCGCCGAGCCTGCTCAGGCCCGCGGCGATCGCCAGCAGGACGCCGGACAGCGCGCCGAGCGTGAACCCGGCGGCCACCCGCTCGAGCGATACGACCAGCGCGCCCTGGAGCGTGCCGTAGGCGGGGGAGCTGGTCGTCACCAGCGAGACCGCCGTGGCCCATACCCGCGTGGGCGGCGGCAGCCGCTGGGCGGAGACGAGGCCGGACGCGCTGCTGAGCTGCCAGGCGCCAAGCAGCAGGGCCGGGCTGATCAGCCTCAGCGCGAACCGTTTCGGCATGGGCCGAGACTCGCAGAGATTTCCTAGTAAGTCAATCAAAAAACTAGACTTTGTGACACTTATCGCAGGGCTCGCGCTCGTCGTCGCGACCGCCGAGCCCGCCGGCACGGTGGTGACCGGCGACGCCGCCGACCTGCGTGCCCTCGCTGCCCAGTCCCATGGCGTAACTGTCGAGACGATCTGAGCTCGCCGAGTTCGCGGGTACACTGGAAGCGCCGGGTTCCCGGCACCACCCAGATCCTCGTGGAGATTTCCCGCATGCCCGCCACCGCGCCCGGCCTCGCCGCCGGCCTAGCCACCCGTGACGACCTTCGCAACGTCGCGATCGTGGCGCACGTCGACCACGGCAAGACCACCCTGGTCGACGCGATGCTGTGGCAGTCGGGGGCGTTCCGCGCGAACGCTCAGGTCGCCGACCGGGTGCTCGACTCCGGCGACCTTGAGCGGGAGAAGGGCATCACGATCCTGGCCAAGAACACGGCGGTCACCCACGGCGGGCTGACCATCAACATCATCGACACCCCTGGCCACGCCGACTTCGGCGGCGAGGTCGAGCGCGGCCTGTCGATGGTCGACGGCGTGCTCCTGCTCGTGGACGCCAGCGAGGGGCCGTTGCCGCAGACCAGGTTCGTGCTGCGCAAGGCGCTCGCGGCGAGGCTGCCGGTGATCTTGGTGATCAACAAGGTGGACCGGGCCGACGCGCGCATCGCCGAGGTGGTCGACGCGTGCTACGAGCTCTTCCTCGACCTGGACGCGACCGAGGAGCAGATCGAGTTCCCGATCGTGTACGCGTCGGCGCGGGCCGGCCGCGCGTCCCTGACCCGGCCGGACGACGGGACGCTGCCGGACTCCGCGGACCTGGAGCCGCTGTTCGATGTCATCAGGCAGTTCGTCCCCGCGCCGACCTATGACCCCCGCGCGCCGCTCCAGGCCCACGTGACGAACCTGGACGCCTCGTCCTACCTGGGCAGGATCGCGCTGTGCCGGGTGGTCTCCGGCGAGATAAGCAAGGGGCAGCAGGCGGCGTGGTGCCGTCGTGACGGCTCGATCGAGCGCGTGAAGATCTCAGAGCTATATAGAACGCAAGCCCTGGAGCGGGTGCCCGCGGCAAGCGCGTCGGCCGGCGACATCATCGCCGTGGCCGGGATCGGCGAGATCATGATCGGCGAGACGCTGGCCGATCCCGACGATCCGCGGCCGCTGCCGTTGATAACCGTGGACGAGCCAGCCATCTCAATGACGATCGGCGTGAACACGTCGCCGCTGGTCGGCCGCGGCGGGGTCGGCGCGGCAGGCGCGGGGGCCACGGTGAAGGGCCGCGGGCACACCAAGGTGACCGCGCGGATGGTGCGCGACCGGCTGGACGCCGAGCTTGTCGGCAACGTGTCGATCCGGGTGCTGCCGACCGGCCGGCCCGACACCTGGGAGGTGCAGGGCAGGGGCGAGCTCGCGCTGGCGATCCTGGTCGAGACGATGCGGCGGGAGGGTTACGAGCTGACGGTAGGCCGGCCGACCGTGGTGACCCGCGAGGTGGACGGCGCGCTGCACGAGCCGGTCGAGCGGCTCACCATCGACGTGCCCGAGGAGTACCTGGGCATGGTCACGACGCTGCTCGCGGTGCGCAAGGGCAGGCTCGAGCAGATGACCAACCACGGCACGGGCTGGATCAGGCTCGACTTCATCGTCCCCGCCCGCGGGCTGATCGGCTTTCGCACCCAGTTCCTGACCGACACGCGGGGAACCGGGATCGCGCACCACGTGTTCGAGCGGTACGAGCCGTGGGCCGGCCCGATGCGGATGCGGGCGTCCGGGTCGCTGGTGGCCGACCGGACGGGCGCCGCCACCGCGTACGCGATGTTCTCGCTGCAAGAGCGGGGCACGTTGTTCGTCGAGCCTGGCACCGAGGTCTACGAGGGCATGATCGTCGGTGAGAACTCGCGCTCTGACGACATGGACGTCAACATCGCGCGGGAGAAGAAGCTCACCAACATGCGCCAGTCCACCGGGGAGGAGCTCGAGCGGCTGGTCCCGCCGCGGGCGCTGAGCCTGGAGCAGGCGCTCGAATTCTGCTCAGACGACGAGTGCGCCGAGGTGACCCCGACCGCGATCCGGCTGCGCAAGACGATCCTCGACGCCAAGGACCGGGCCCGGCTGCGTGCCAGGACCAGCCGCGAGGGCGCGTAAGCCGACAGCGCCGTGATCACGGACTCCTGTTCGCAGGTCCTGCAGACGGGAGTCCGCGATCATGAGGCCGCGAGGCGCTACTTGACGTTCAGGTAGATCAGGCTGCCGGCGCCGACGACCACGCAGTAGATGGCGAACGGGTTGAGCGTGCGGGTCTGGAAGTACTTCATCAGGAACCGCACGCACAGGTACGCGGAAACGCCTGCCAGCACGCTGGCGACCAGGATCTGCGGCCTGATGCCGTTGCCCAGTGGGCCGAGCAGGTCACCAACCTTCAGCACGCCGGCGGCGAGGATGACCGGGGTGGCGAGCAAGAACGCGAACCTCGCGGCGTCGGCCCTCGGCAGGCCGCGGAACATGCCGGCCACCATCGTCACGCCGTCCCTGCTTATGCCGGCCAGCAGGGCGAGGATCTGCGCCGAGCCGATGAGCACGGCCTGCCAGTAGCTCTGCGACGCGAGCCGCTTGTCCGACGCGATCGCGTCGGCCGTCTCCTGCTGGCGAACCGCGCGCTGGCCGGAGGCGTGCGCGCCAGCCGGGCGAGAGGCGCCGACGACGGCGAGTTCTTTCTCTTCGACGATCTGCTCGTCCGCCGTCCGGGACTTGCGCGGGCGGAACCTTTCAGCGAGGAACAAGATCACGCCGTTGACGATGAGGAAGATGGCCGCGCGGCTCGGCACGCCGAAGAACACGCGGAACTTGTGCTCGAGCAGCAAGCCGACGATGCCGACAGGGACGGTAGCGAAGATGATCATCCAGGCCAGCTTCTGGTCGGTGGTCGTGACCTCGACGGGCCGGCGGAAGCTGGGCCGCAGCGAGGTGAAGAAGCCCTTGATGATCCTGACCCAGTCGCGCCAGAAGTAGACAGCGATCCCGATCGCGGTCGCGACGTGCAGGCCGACGATGATGGCGAGGTAGGGCGACTCCGGCGCGCCGACGTTCATGTCCGTCTGCCAGCCGTGGCCGATCAGCGCCGGTAGCAGCACGTTGTGGCCGAGGCTGGAAACAGGGAACAGCTCGGTGATGCCCTGGACCAGGCCGATGACGACGGCCTGGAAGTAGGTCAGGTGACCCGAGGAGTGGCTCGCCGCCTGGGCCAGCTGCTGGGTCGCCGACAGTGCCAGGTGATGGGCCAGATGCGCCATGACTTCCTCTCGCTCCGCGGGTGGTCCACCCCCGCGGCAGCAAGGATATTCACGTCAGCGCGACGGCGTGGCCAACTCACCGTACCGTTGCCGATCAGATGCGTACCCTGCTCGGCAGATCAGGCCACGCCGATGATGATCACGCCGTACGGTGGTATTCCATGCGGAAACCCTCGATCGGGCGATTTCTGGCCGTTGCCGCCGCAGCGGCCGTGGTGCTGGTGCCGGGGATCGCCTCGGCCCAGCGTGTGACCGCAGCGCCGGGGTGGCGCACCGTCTCCACGGTTCCCTCGCCGTCGCTCTTGCTCGGCGTGGCCGCCGCTGACCAGGCGCAGGCCTGGGCGGTGGGCTGGGGTGGCTCGGTCAGCGCGATGGCCCCCGTGGTCAGGGCCTGGAACGGATCGCACTGGGCGGCGGTTAGCCTGCCGTCCGGCGTGGTGTCGGGCCTGGGCACGACCCCGGTCCTGGACACCGTCACCGCCGCCGCGTCGGCCTCGGCCAATGCGTGGGCGTTCACCGAGTCAGGCCACTGGCTGCACCTGGCCGGCACGACCTGGACCGGGGGCCACTTCACCAGCCCGGTGCCGCAGGTGCAGTCGTCGCTGGCGATCGGGCCGACGGAGACGTGGGCGTTCGGCGGGACCGTGTCCAAGTCGTCGGTGTCCTCGCCGTTCGCCGCGGTGTTCACGGCAGGTCACGGCTGGCGGCGGACGCCGGTGCCGGGCAAGGGCATGATCGTCGCGGCCAGCGCGGTGTCGCCCACCGACGTCTGGGCCGTGATCGGCACCGGGGCGCTCGGCATCACGTCGACGGGAAGCGGCCTGCTGCACCGGTCAGCGGGAAAGTGGCAAGCGGTGACCAGCCTGCCCGCGCAGCTACGCAACGCCGAGCTGGGCGCGGTGCTCGCTCGCAGTGACTCCAACGTGTGGGTCGGCGGGGCGGTCAGCAATAGCGCGCATGGCACGACCGAGGCGGTCGGCCACTGGAACGGCACCGCCTGGACGGTCCGCACGCTGCCCGCTGCCGCGTCGGCGGCCAAGTTCCACGTCGTCAGCATCGTCCCCGACGGATCAGGAGGACTCTGGGCGCTCGGCTTCAGCGTCAGCAAGACCGGCAATGCGATCTCGTCCAGGCTGTGGCACCTGACCGCGGGCCGGTGGACCGGCCCGGTCGAGCCAGTGCTCGCGCAGCGGGCCGCTGCGCTCGTGGGGCTCGCCGCCGCCGCGCACTCAGTCTGGGGCGTCGGCGACGCAGGCGTGAGCACGCAACGCCCGGACGGCCTGATCGCGCTCGAGGGCCCTACGCCCTAGCAGACCAGACGACGATGGTGCCATCGAACAACAGGGGAGCATAAGAAACTCAACCTCGGCCCGTGGCGCCAAGTCTGCTCGTACCGGCCAGGCTGACGCCGAGTACCGCGTTGTTGTCGGTGCCGACGTAGACGAAGCCGTAGGCCGCCACCGGGCTCGAGTCGACCTCCCCGTCGGTCTGCCGCACCCACACCAGGTGTCCTGACGTGGTGATCGCGTAGAGGCTGCCAGAATCGTTGTTCATGCTATTGCCGACGTACACGACACCGCGGCTCACGAACGGGCTCGAGACGACGGACCCGCCGAGCCGGTACCGCCACAGCCGCGCGCCGGTTTTCGCGTCGAGAGCGTAAAGGTCGCCGTTCTTGCTGCCGACGTAGACCTCGCCACGGGAGGCGAAGGGGGTGTCCACCACCGCGCCGCCGGTCGGTCGTCGCCATCGGAGCTGGCCATTCCCGGCATCGAACGCGTAGACGTCGTGGTCGGCGCTGCCGATGTAGACGATGCCCTCCGCGACAGCAGGGCTGGAATCGATCGGGCCGCCAGTGCGCTGACGCCAGATGACCTGCCCCGTGCGCGCGCTCATCGCGTAAAGATAATGATCGTCGCTGCCGACGTAGACGATACCGTGGTCGACCACGGGGCTGGAATCGACCGTATCGCCGGTCGACTGGGTCCACAAGGTGACGCCATTCGTGGCATCCAGCGCGTGGACGTTACCATAGCCGTCGC
>JASIBM010000530.1 GCA_030045175.1 Streptosporangiaceae bacterium
CGACACGCTGCGCGGTATGGGGCTCGATCCGGTGCTCGCCGTCAGCGCCCAGGTCGCCGCTCGGGCCAGCGCTGCGGGGGGTTCCGGGCCATCGGGGTCTGGGGCATCGGGGTACGGGGTATCCCCGGAGGACGGAGCCCCGGAGGACGGAGCCCCGGAGGACGGAGCCCCAGGGGACGCTGTGTCCCCCCGAGCTGGCACCGAGCAGTACCGCGGCCCGGAGGCGGCGGCGCGGGTGGCAAGGTACGCCGCGCTGGAAACGACGGCCGCGTCCTGCGGCGCGACCGTGATCATGTTCGGTCATACCATGGACGACCAGGCGGAGACCGTGCTGCTTGGCCTCGCGCGCGGCTCGGGCGCCCGGTCGATCGCGGGCATGGCTCCGGTCACCGGCCGCTACCTGCGCCCGCTGCTCGGACTGCGCCGCTCCCAGACCAGGGCGGCGTGCGCGGCGCTCGGCCTGCAGCCGTGGGATGACCCGCACAACCTCGATCATGCGTACGCGCGGACGCGGGTCAGGGAGCAGATCCTGCCGCTGATGGAGGAGCTGATCGGCCCCGGGGTCACCGAGGCCCTCGCGCGCACCGCCGATCAGCTTCGGGCCGACGCCGACGTGCTCGACGAGCTGACGCGGTACGCCTCCCAGTACAGCGCGGTGCTAGCCCGGGGGGACGACCCCCCGGAACCCCCCGCGGTGCTGGCCCGGGGGGACGACCCCTCCGCACCCCCCGCCGTGCTGGCCCGGGAGGGCGACTCCCCGGATCCCCCCGCGGTGCTGACCCGGGGGGGCGACTCCCCGGATCCCCCCGCGGTGCTGGCCCGGGGGGGCGACCCCCCGGATCCCCCCGCACTCGAAGTCGCCGCGCTCGCGGGGCTGCCGGCCGCGATAAGGACCAGGCTGCTGCACAAGGCGGCGATCGACGCGGGCGTGCCCGCCGGGTCACTGACCGCCCGGCACGTGGCCCAGCTTGACGCGCTGGTCACCGGCTGGCACGGCCAGCGCTGGATCGACCTGCCAGGTGGCGTGCGGTGCCGAAGGCAGCATGGCAGGCTGCTCCTTACCCGATCGTGAACGGAGACCGCGCTTGGACGCCGCTGACGTTGGTGCGGACCTGCTCGAGGTGCTGATCACGCCCGAACAGCTGCAGGCGAGGATCGCCGAGCTCGCCGCCCAGATCGACGCCGACTACGTCGGCCGCGACCTGCTGCTCATCGGGGTGCTCAAGGGGGCGGTGATGGTGATGGCCGACTTGGCCAGGGCGATGCACTTGCCGGTGAGCATGGACTGGATGGCGGTCTCGTCCTACGGCTCGGGCACCGCGTCGTCCGGCGTCGTCCGGATACTGAAGGACCTGGACACCGACATCTCAGGCAAGCACGTGCTCGTCGTCGAGGACATCGTGGATTCCGGGCTCACGCTCTCCTATCTGATGCACAACCTGCGCTCTCGCGGCCCGGCGTCGGTGCGGGTCTGCGTGCTGCTGAGGAAGCCGGCCGCGGCCAAGATGCCCGTCGAGGTGGCGTACACGGGCTTCGAGATCGCCGACGACTTCGTGATCGGGTACGGTCTTGACTACGCCGAGCGGTACCGGAACCTGCCATTCATCGGCACCCTCGCCCCGCACGCCTACTCTGCCGGGCCCGCCTGAGCCCGCCCGAGCCGGCAGCGGGAACACATCGAACGTTGAATCGCGTTTACATGGGGTAGAGGCGGAGGATAGGGCACGCGGCTTCCCGAAGTGCCGCCTACGTGTCGGTGCGAGCCGGCGCGGTGTACCGTCGGTTAATTCTCGCGTCGTGCGCGGGAGAGAGGGAATACCGCGCATGGTACGGGTAGACGTATTGCGCTCCTGCCGGAAGGCGGCGGGACACGAGGCTCGGCAGGAGGGACCGGCCCCGCTGCCGCGGGGCCGCTAGTCGATGGATTTGAAGCGCATCTTCCGCGGATGGGTGCTCGCCATCCTTGTCGTGTTCGTGCTGCTCGTGGTCGTGCTCAACGTGGTGCGCTCGGGCCAGAGCTACTTGTCCGTGCCGACTTCTCAGGTCGCCAACCTGATCTACTCCGGCCAGGTCAAGTCGGTGATCTTCAACGACAACACCCAGGTCGTCCAGATCATCACCAAGAGCGGCAAGTTGCTCCAGGGCGCCTGGGTCGGCAGCCAGGGCACGGGGATGGCTGACCGCCTCGACACCCTGGTGCGCAACGGCACCTTGCCGTCCACGATCTACAAGGTGAACAACCCGCAGGGAAACTCGCTGCTGAGCGTGCTGCTCGGATGGCTGCCGTTCATAGTGATCTTCCTGCTCTTCTTCGTGTTCATGAACCAGATGCAGGGCGGCGGCTCGCGGGTGATGAACTTCGGCAAGTCCCGCGCCAAGCTGATCACCAAGGACACCCCCAAGACGACCTTCGCTGACGTCGCGGGGGCCGACGAGGCGATCGAGGAACTCGAGGAGATCAAGGAGTTCCTCCAGACCCCGGCGAAGTTCCAGGCGATCGGCGCCAAGATTCCCAAGGGCGTGTTGCTCTACGGCCCGCCGGGTACGGGCAAGACCCTGCTCGCCCGCGCCGTGGCCGGGGAGGCCGGGGTCCCGTTCTACTCCATCTCGGGCTCTGACTTCGTCGAGATGTTCGTCGGCGTCGGCGCGTCACGGGTGCGCGACCTGTTCGAGCAGGCCAAGGCCAATGCGCCCGCGATCGTGTTCGTCGACGAGATCGACGCCGTCGGCCGGCACCGGGGCGCGGGCTTCGGCGGCGGGCACGACGAGCGCGAGCAGACCCTGAACCAGTTGCTCGTCGAGCTCGACGGCTTTGACACCAAGGGTGGCGTGATCGTGATCGCCGCCACCAACCGGCCAGACATACTCGACCCCGCACTGCTGCGGCCGGGCAGGTTCGACCGGCAGATCGTGGTGGCGCAGCCCGACCTGGCCGGGCGCAAGGGGATCTTGCGGGTGCACGCGCGCGGCAAGCCGTTCGCGCCTGACGTGGACCTCGACGTGATCGCGCGCCGCACGCCCGGCTTCACCGGCGCCGACCTGGCGAACGTGATCAACGAGGGCGCGCTGCTGACCGCGCGCGGCAACCAGACCCAGATCAGCATGGGCTCGCTGGAAGAGGCGATCGATCGGGTGACCGCCGGGCCCAAGCGCAAGAGCGTGCTGCTGTCCGAGAAGGAGCGGAAGATCATCGCCTACCACGAGGGCGGGCACGCCCTCGTCGGCCACGCGATGCCCCACGCCGACCCGGTGCACAAGATCACGATCATCCCGCGTGGCCGCGCGCTCGGCTACACGGCCGCGGCGCCGTCCGAGGACAAGTTCCTGGTCAGCCGCGCGGAGATGATGGACCAGCTCGCGATGCTGCTCGGCGGCAGGGCCGCGGAGGAGATGGTGTTCCACGAGCC
>JASIBM010000531.1 GCA_030045175.1 Streptosporangiaceae bacterium
GAAGAATCGGACCGATCCGCCATTCATCAGAAGATAATGATCAAGGTCTGTGACGTGAGGTGACTGAGTTGACGGTGTGACAGCGTGTAGCCACAGGCGCCCTCGATCACCGACAACGGGGCAGTGAGCCTGACGAAGACAGTCCGGCCACCCTCGGCTTGCACTATGCGCCAGGCCACGGCCGCGAAGGCAGTCCGGCCACCCTCGGCTTACACTATGCGCCAGGCCACGGCCGCGAAGGCAGCGAACCGAGGCAACCCATCGGGACCACCCCAGGCAGAGTTGTTAGTGAAGATGAGGCTGAAAGAGCGAGAATCCGGTGAGCTTGGCCAGGGCGGTTGCCACCGTGAGCTTGCCGCTCGCTGGCGGACCATAGAGGTAGAGCAGCGCCGGCTGCATCAGCAGTCGACTTCACGGGCCATCAGGTCCTCGTAGGTCTCGCGGCGGACGGCGAGCCTGGCGCGCCCGCGGTCACAGAAGACCACGGGAGGCCGGAGCGCGCCGTTGTAGTTGTTGGCCATGGTGTAGCAGTAGGCGCCGGTGACCGGCACCACGATCAGGTCACCGACCCTCGGGTCGGCAAGCTCGACGTCGGGGGTGATCACATCGCCGGACTCGCAGTGCCTGCCGACCAGGTCGGCCAGCACGGGCCGGGCGCTCCACCGGCCGACGACGAGCGGCGCGAAGCGGTAGCCGTAGAGCGAGTGCTCCAGGTTGTCGCCCATCCCCCCGTCGACCGCCACGTGGATCTTGCCTGCGCGCTTCACCGTGACCACCCGGTACAGCGTCAGGCCCGCGCCCGCGACCACAGAGCGACCCGGTTCTAGCAGGATGTCGATGTCGGCGCCCAGGTGCTCGTGCGCGGCCGCGACGGCACGGCCGACGTGCTCGTCGATCGACGGAGCCTGGTCCGGGCGGACGTAGCGGACCGCGAGCCCGCCGCCGAAGTCATACACGCCGAACCGCTCCAGGCTGGCCAGCGCGGCTATCGCGGCCTCGAACTGACCGACGTCCGTGATCTGCGAGCCTATGTGCGCGTGCAGGCCGTGCAACTCGATCGCCGGCACCGCGCGGATCCTGGCGATCGCCTCGGGCACCTGCTCGACAGGCAACCCGAACTTGGAATGCTTGCCGCCGGTCGCCAGGGCCGAGTGGGTCTGCGACTCGATTCCCGGGCTGACGCGCAGCAGCGCGGGCGCCGGCCGGCGAGCGAGGCGCTCGATCCTGTCGATGTCATCGAAGCCGTCTATGACGATGTAGCCGATGCCCGCGTCCAGGGCGAGCCGGATGTCCTCATCCGACTTGGCGTTGCCGTGCATGACGATCTTCGCTGGATCGGCGCCCGCCGCCAGGGCCATCCGCAGCTCACCCGCACCAACCACGTCGCAGCCAAGACCCTCCTCGGCGAGCAGCCTGATCACTGCGACGGAAGGAAACGCCTTGACCGCGAAGCACACCCGGCCGCGCGGGTGCCGCCCGGTCAGCGCGGCCAGGTACAGCCTGGCCGTGGCGCGCAGCGCCTGCTCGTCGATGACGTAGGCGGGCGTGCCGAATCGCTCGGCGACCTCGGTGAGCAGGCAACCGCCCACCGCTATGTCGTCGCCCGCGACAGCGGCGGACGGCGGCAGCAATGACAGGTCAGCCATGCGGGCAGGTTACCTGCCGGGGCTCGGTGTCGCGGCCGGACGGAGGGGGCATGGCCAGGGATGAGGTGCCAGAGCGCGTGGTGGTTGGGATTGACGGATCCCCAGCCTCGGCGCTGGCGTTGGCGTGGGCCGCCAGGTATGCCAAGGCGGTAGGCGCGCACCTGCGCGCGGTGCTTGCCTGGCAGCATCCCGCGGCCGCCCGGCCGACGCAGCCGGGCATCGCGCTTGCGGGCCTTCGGGCTGAGGCCGAGGCAGCAAAGCAGGAGGAACTCGACAAGGCGGTCGCCGCCACACTTGGTGAGCCGCCCTACGTCGGGGTCGAGTCCAAGCTCGTGTACGGGCACGCGTCGCAAGCCCTGATCGAGGAGTCCGCCGACGCGGACCTGCTCGTGGTCGGCAGCAGGGGCTACGACGGGTTCACCGGCATGCTGCTCGGCTCGGTCAGCCTGCAGTGCGTGACGCACGCGGCCTGCCCGGTGACCGTCGTTCGCCACCCGTCGCAGCGCCAGTGAGCCGGGCGCGACGCTTCCGAGTCACTGCGGCCTATCGGCGCGTGGTCCAGCGCGGGCCGACCATGGACCACTCGATCGCCCAGCGCGCCAGTCTTCGGTGATTGAGCAGCACCCTGGCGCAGCCCGCCACGGCGAACGCCACCAGCACGGCGCCGATCAGCGTGAAGATCTCGGCGAGCACGACCCGCATCAGCACGAGCCCTGGGGTCACCGGCGACTGGTTGGTCACCCGGCCCGCTCCGTTCAGCCACACGGTGATCACCGTGCCGGCCGGGGTACCTGCCGCGGTCGGCACCAACCCCGTCCTGACCTGACCCGGCGCCACCTTCCACCTGCCCGGCACCCACCTCGTCGCCATCGCGCCGTATGGGTTGGTCGATTGCGGCGCGGGCCTGGTCAAGACCGCGTCGACCTCCCGCCATGAGCGCTCGGACCTGACCTCGCGCAACCCGCTGGCGTTGGTCGCGTGGCCGACTGCGACAGCGAGTATCGGCCCGCAGACCAGGAAGGCAAGCACAAGCGCGATCCGAATCGCGCTCTCGATACGGTCTGTCCGCCGGCGCAGCGGATTACCGTCCACTCCAAGCCACCTGACAATCCGCCAGGTGAGCGGGCGCATCAACCGCGTCGCTCGGCGCCGGCCCCCCGTACGTCGCACCCAGATATCATTCCCGTCGGCCGGCGTTTTCCACCTCGTGACGCCGCCAAGCCGAATAGCGCACGCACGAAGATCTCGGGGAGATCTCACGCGCAGCGCCAGAAGCCCCGGGCCTTCCCAGCGAATTCCCAGCATCGCATCTTGACCCGGTCGTGCGCAGGCCGGGGATAATCCGACATACGCATTCCGACCGCAGCAGGTGCGGTAGGACTGGGATGACCCTGGCCCATCGAGCGTGCTGCTGCCCGGACCCCACCGGCGCTCACGAGGGAGGGTTGCCATGTCGCGCCACACAGTTCGCGACTACCACGATCGGCGCACGTTAATGCGAGTCACCGGCTACCGGGTAGCGGTGACGGCCGCGGGCCTGACACTGCTCGGCACCATCGGCGTGCTGCCGAGCGCGGTCGCGTCGTCGGCTCGGCCAGTGGTAGTGGTGGCCAAGCTGGACCACCAACTCTGCTACACAGCCACGGCCAAGGGCTTTCAGATCCCGACCGGGGTCGTGCTGAAGAACCAGTTCAACCCCAAGGGATTCGCGGTGCGGATTGGCCCGGCCGTGCTGCACTGCAATCCAGTAGAAAAGATCATCCCCGGCGCCAAGTTCCCGATCACCAACCCGGCCGCGCACCTGGCCTGCTTCAAGATCGCCGCACCCCAGCAGTCCCTGCCGCAAGTAAATGTCACGAACCAGTTCGGCACGGCGGACCTCAGCGTGGGTCAGCCCCGCTTGCTGTGCCTGCCCTCGTGGAAGCGGATAGTCGGCCCGCCGGTCACCAAGCTGGCACAGCCGCCGGGCCTGGGCCACTTCACCTGCTATCCGGTGAAGGTCACGCAGGGGGCCTACCATGTGCCCAGCGGCATCATGCTCAAGGATGAGTTCACTCCAAAGCCGGTAAACGTGACGGTGAGCACCACCCCGGTACTGCTCTGCGTACCGACGCTGAAGTTCATCAACGGGGCCAACAGGAGCCCGTACATCAACAAGCTGCACCTGCTGTGCTTCCCGGTCAGCAAGACTCCGATCAAGCCGCAGGTGTTCGACAAGAACCAGTTCGGCACGGCCGCCGTGCGCATCGGTCACACGACGCTGCTCTGCCTGCCCTCGACCAAGACGATAATCAGCACCGGATAAAAGCCACAGGAAAAGCAGGCGATGCGCAACAAGCGGGGGCCGGTTTCCGGCCCCCGCTTGTTGCGCGCCTCGGCTGGGCTTACCCGCGCGGAGCGACCCCGCCGTGGTAGCCTCGCGCGGGGAAGACGGGGGTGACGGGGGTTGCTCACGGGGTCGGGCGCGACCTCGGGTTCGGCGGGGGCGCCGGCGGATGCGCTGAGCGCGACATCGAGCCCGCATTCGACTTTGCCCGAGGGGGGATCCGGGCCATCGGGACCCGGGCTGCCCCCGGGGGGCACCGTGCCCGCCCGGGCCAGCACCGCCGATCCGCTCCGGTCCAGGCGCTTCTTCTTCGGCGGGCTAGCCGCCGGGGTGCTGGCGATGTCGGTCGTAGGCCTAGCCGCCGTGACGCTCATCGAATCGCCACGCGACGTGGCCGCGCGATCGGCGGCGCCTGCCGCGTCCGTCCTCACCGCCACCGCCCGCTGGCACGTTCTCACCGACACCATCGCCGTGGCCGGCGTCGTGACCGCCGCGAGGACGATCAGCGTGACGGCCAAGGCTCCCTTCCGCGTCGTAACCGTGACCAAGATGCCGGTCAGGCCCGGCGACCGGGTGTCGCCTGGGCACGTCATCGCCGAGGTCGACGGCCGGCCGATCCTGCTGCTTCAGGGCAGGTTGCCCGCCTATCGCGACCTGCACGAGGGCGACGCCGGCCCGGACGTGGCCCAGCTGCAGGCAGCGCTAGAGCGCGTCGGGTACGCCGACTTCGATCCGGACGGCGTGTTCGGCCCCAGCACGGCGCTCGCCCTGCTGGCGCTGTATCGGCACCTCGGATACCAGGCACCGCTGTATCACCCGAGTCACCCGCGCGGCGGGCCCAAGGGCCGGGCGCCGAGCGCGTACCTGCCCATGACCGAGGTCACCTTCATCCCCGGCAGGTCCGCGCTCGTGGTCTCGGTCAATGCGCAGGTCGGGACCGTCGTGGGAGGCGGGCCGATCCTGCGGCTCGCGACCGGGCGCCCGTTCGTCGCAGCTGAGCTCGGCGCCTATCAGGTCGCGCTGGCCCGACGGGGGATGCGGGTGGGCATCACGTCCGCCAGCCCGGCCTTGCGGGCATCAGGCAGGCTGGCGCGGATCGGCGGGCTCCCCGCACGCGATGGCGGGGCCGGGCCAGGCGCGGGCGGGCCTGGCACCGGTGGCAGCGCGACGACCAGGTACCCGATCGACGTGCGCTGCGACCGGCCGCTGCCGCAACGGCTGATCGGCACGACGGTGCGGCTGACGCTCACGGCCCCGCTGACGACGGGACCAGTCCTGCTGGTGCCGGTGGCCGCGATCTTCGGCCCCGACCCGCACCGGGCCGCCTACGTCGTCGAGATCGCGGGCGGCGGGCGGCGGGCGAAGGTCCCCGTCTTCACTGGCCCCGCGGCGGGCGGCCTGGTGGCCGTGCAGTCTGTGCACGCCGGAGCGCTCAGGCGCGGCGATCAGGTCGTGATCGGGACCGGGGGCCGCCCGTGACCACGCCCCGCCCCATGCCATCCGGCCCCATGCCGTCCGGCCCCATGGCACTGGACGCCACGCTGCCCGACCTGATGCTGCCAGACCCGCTGCCACCCGACCTGATGCCGCCCGACCCGCTGCCGCCCGACCCGCTGCCGCCCGACCCGACGGCACTGGACGCCACGCTGCCCGACCTGATGGCGCCCGACCTGATGCTGCCCGACCCGGTGCCGCTGGGCGCGGGGTGGGCCGGGCGAGACCGCCCGGCGCCTCGCTTGATCGAACTGCGCGACGTCAGCCTGGGCGGCGTGCGCCCGCCGCAGCCAGGCTCG
>JASIBM010000532.1 GCA_030045175.1 Streptosporangiaceae bacterium
CTCGGCTTGCTTGCCGAGTATCGGGGACAACGCGACCAGGCCCTGGCCTGGATGGTCCGCTGCGTGGCCGTGTTCGACGAGTTTCCGCATCCGGCGACCGGCCCTGGACCAGCGCATCTGGCCAGGCTCACTCGTCAGCTCGGTATGCCCGCCCTGGAGCAAGCCTGGCGGGAGGGCACCGGGCAGGCCTTGCCGCAGGCGGTTCGCGACTACGTCACTAGCTACCACGACGACGACTCACCCGGAGGCGAGGCATGACCAGCCCCGCTGCGGACGCGGCCCGTGCCGCCGCCAAGGTCCTCGCCGCTGATCTCGGCCCGGCCTTGCCTGCCCAGGTCGAGGCGGCGCTGCACGCCGCTCTGCACGCCTCCGAGGACGAGCAGCAGCGGCCGAGCCGCTACGACCCGACAGCGATCGCCGGCGTCGGCATCGGGGCCGCCAGCCTGATCGTGACCGTAGCCCAGCTCGCCTGGTCCATCCTCGCCGGTCGTCGCGATCACGTCGCCGAGCCGTCCCACGACGCCATTACCCGCGAGGTCCGCATCACCTTGCGCGAGCAGGACGCGCCCCTGCCGCCAGGTTCGGACCGCATCACCGAGGTGGTCGTCACCGAGGTCATCCGCCTGGCCGGCCGTTCCGAATAGGCAATCCGCCAGCTCGAAGCGCAGGCCAGCCCGCCGCCAGGCATCCCCAGCGTCTTCCCGCCCGCAGGGGCGCGAACGGTTTACCCGCGCGATGGCTTGCCAGGAGCGACGGTCGGGTATCCGCCGCTAACGCAGCGTAGCTAGGGCGTGTCCCCTACGGGACGCGCCCTGAGTCGAGTGCTGGCCTGCTCGGCGGGGCGGCCGGCTGGGGCGGATGGGGGATGCCTGTGCTAGATGACGCACAGCGTGAAGGCGATGGCACCGGGTCGACGCGGCGGCGAACGCTCTTGGAGCGAATATGCATGATCGATATCGGCCCGGCGAAACTTGACAAGGTGGACGATGCGGGCACTCGCCCGCGGCGAGTGGGCATGATCCTGGTGATTCTCGCCAGCGCCGTGGTCATGACGGGGAGCGGCGGGCTGGCGTACCTCGTGAACTCGGGTAACACGCCCAACCTCGCCCGGGCGGCCGGACCGCCTGCCGGGACCGGCCCGCTCCGGGTGACGTCGATGACGCCGGCCACTGGCTCGGCCACGGCGACCGGGGTGAGCGCCGTCCGCATCACCTTCTCGGCTCCGATCGCGGCCGGCTCCGCGATGCCGCGGCTCAGCCCTGTGACCCAGGGCAGCTGGCAGGCCTCAGGCAGCGCGCTGACGTTCATCCCGGACGCGCCGCTCGCCCCGGACACCCGGTTCACGCTGCGCATCGCGGCGGGCGAGTCCGGCCTGCGCGGCACCGCTGGCGGCGAGCTGGCCAGGCCGGTGGTCGCCAGCTTCCGCACCGGGCCATACTCGTCGCTCCGCCTGGCGCAGCTGCTGGCCGAGCTCGGATACCTCCCGCTGTCCTGGCAGCCCGTCGCGATGGGTCTGGTGGCCGGCCAGGCCGACGCGGGATTGGCTGCCCAACAGACCCTGGCGTACAACCCGCCAGCAGGGACGTTCACCTGGCAGCCGGGGTATCCGGCCACCTTGCGAGGCTTGTGGCAGCTTGGCCAGGTTGGCCCGCTGGTCAGGGGCGCCGTGATGGCCTTCCAGGCCCAGCACGGCCTCGCGATCAACGGCGTGGTCGGCCCGCGCCTTTGGCACGCCCTGTTCAAGGCCGCGAACAACGGCGAGCGCAACGCCGTGGGCTACACCTACGCGGTCGCCAGCGAGGGATCGCCTGAGACGCTGACGATCTGGCACGACGGCCGGATCGTCCTGCGCAGCCTGGCGAACACCGGCATCGCGGTCGATCCGACCGCGCTGGGGACATTCCCCGTCTACGAGCGGTTCAGGAACACGATCATGTCGGGGGTAAACCCGGACGGCACCACCTACGCCGACCCGGTTAGCTTCGTGTCCTACTTCAACGGCGGCGACGCGGTGCACTACTTCGCTCGCGCGTCCTACGGGTTCCCGCAGAGCCTGGGTTGCGTGGAACTGCCATACCAGTCGGCCGCCAGGGCGTATCCATTCCTCACCTACGGCAGCCTCGTCACAGTCACCGGCTGACCGGCCCGAGCGCTGGCGACAACGCGGGGCCCACGCTGCTGTCCCAGCGACAGCGAGGGCCCCGCGTTGCTGGCGGGACTGGGCTAGGACATGACCACGCAGGTCACGAGCATGATCGAAAATGAGTAGCGGCATTGCGCCAAAGCGAGGGGTGCTTGGCGTGTTGCTGTCCGGTGCGCACGGTCCGAGGCTGCATAGTTGACATGATCAACATTTGTGCCCGTTTCTTCATCTGAACCGCCAGCCTAGCTGCCTGGGTGGTATTTACACTCGCAGCTAGGGAAGAGGTGGTACAGATCGGGGCACACAGCAAGCGGCCTGGCCAAGATGGCGAGCCCGCAGAAGACAGCACAAGCGGCCCGGCCGGCTCTGTTCCGGCCAGCCCGAGCGACCCCGCCAGCCCGGTCGGCCCGAGCGATGTGACTCAGGTCCGCCCGGTGGACGGCATGGCCAGCGGCCCGACCTTCTCGGGATTGTCACGCCCTGCCAGCCCGTCAGGGTCTGGGTGGCGAGCAGACGATCTGCCAGGACTTGCCGGTTCGGCAGGTTCGCTGGGGTCCACCAGGCCGGTGAGTCCGTCTGGATCGGCGAGTCCGTCCGGGCCGGCGGGTCCGTCCGGGCCGGTGAGTCCGTCTGGGTCGGCGAGTCCGTCGGGTTCGGCCAGTCCCTTGGGGTCGGCGGGTTCGGTGAGTCCGTCGGGCCCCATGAGTCCGTCTGGGTCGGCCAGTCCCGCGAGTCCGTCTGGGTCGGCGTGGCCGTCTGGTGATTTGCCGAGGTCGCCATGGTTGGCCGACACGTCGAGCACGGCGCAGTCGAGCACGGCGCAGTCGAGCACGGCTGACGCGCCGAGCCAGCCGGAGCCGGTGTGGCCGACCGATGAGCAACTCGGCTTCACCGGTTCGCCTGAGTCGACTTGGTCGCCTGGTGGTCTGCTGGGATCAGGCGCCTCGGCAGGTTCGGCCGACTCGGTGCGCCCAGCAGGTTCGCCGAGTGCGTCCGGATCGAAGTCGCCGGCCGATTCGGCTGCTCCCCCCACCGCCGCGTTCACGAAGCCGAGCCCGTCGCCTTCGAGTCCGGCCAAGGCTGATGCCCCTGCACCGTCCTGGCTGACCGAGCCGGCCAGCTCAGCTGATTCCGAGTCGGTCATCCCCACGTGGGTGGCTGGTTCCTTCGGGGCTTCCGGCCCCGCCGGCGGGCTCGATCCGGGTGCTGGCTCGACCAGCCCGCCGACGCTGGCGACTCCAGCCGGGCTTGGCGGCCTTACCGGTGCCGCCGGTGGCGAGCTGGCCGGCGCTGGTGCGTCGGCCAGCGCGGGCGGATCGGGCGCGGGCGGATCGGGCGCGGGCGGATCAAGTGCTGGCCCGGCTAGCCCGTCCAACCCCGCCAGCCCGGTCAGCCCGGTCACCCTGGCTGCGGGCTCTGGCCTATCGGGGTCCGGGCTATCGGGGTCCGGGCCGTCGGGGTCCGGGCCATCGGGGTCCGGGGTGTCCCCGGGCGACAGAGTCCCGGGTGACAGGGTCCCGGGCGACGGAGTCCCGGGCGACGGAGTCCCGGGCGACAGAGTCCCGGGCGACAGAGTCCCGGGCGACAGAGTCCCGGACGGCGCTGTGTCCCCCCGGGCCAGCACACTCAGGCTGATCGCGCCGCCGGACCGGGCCGACCGGGGCGCCGTCGTGTGCGCGCTGCTCGAGACCAGCGACGACGAGGCTCGGTGGGTGGCGCGGCAGGTGTCTGCCCTGCTCGCGTTGCCAGCAGGAACGGCGCCAGACGGCGAGCCGTGGCCAGAC
>JASIBM010000533.1 GCA_030045175.1 Streptosporangiaceae bacterium
CAGCTCCACCCCCGCCTGCCACGACGCCAGCCGCCGCGCCGCCCGCAGCACCCCGATCAGCTCATCCTCACCGAGCCGGCCCAGCCCGGCGTCCACCGCGTCCTGGCTCAGCGCCGCCAGCACCCGCCCCGGCGTCATCGCCTCCGCAGGCCCGCCATCGGCGAAACCCCCAGCCCAGACCTCGCCACCCGGCGCCCCGTCTTCGTCACCAGCCCCGGTCCCGGCCTGATCCTGCCAGCCCAGCCACGTCAGGAAGTCCGGCGGCCCGGCGAACGGATCGGGCCACGCCCCGCACAATTCCGCATCAGAAGGCTCGCGCTCGGGCGGCTGCCACCACGGATCGTCCCAGGGCTGCGCGCCTCCGCTGCCCGCCCCCGCGCCCGGCCAGCCCGGCACCCCAGGCCCAGGCAGCCCAGGCCGGGGCACCGGCACGGGCTCAAGCCTAGGCTTGGGTTCGGGTGGCGGGACCGGCATCGGGTGCCTCCAGCGGGATGCGTGCGCGTGGTCCTGTTCCCGCTCATAGTATCGAAGCGCGCTGACAATCAGATCCCGTGTTCGATAACCTGTGGATGAGTCCGAGCTTATACACAGGCCAATGAGGCGCGGCCAAATGATCACGGGCGCGAACCACGGCGTTCCCCTGACGGGAGCACCTGTGTTGCCTGAGGGCGGCTGCGGACAGGTCGGCGTCGTCGGTGACGACAGCGCGATGACCACGGTGGGCGGCAAGGGTGATCCTGCCTAGCTCGTCGAGCGCTAAGGCATCGGGTCGGCGATGTTGTGCGTGCCCTGCAGTGCGAGGCCGACGCTGACGTCGGCCGCGGCCTGGGCGACGTCAGCTGCGGCGATGGGCTGGACGGCCAGCTGGCCGCCGAGGCCGACGCCGATGCCGACGGGCGGGTCAGCCGCGCGGAGTTCGCCGCCGCGCATATCTCGGGCCACGGCGACCCCGCCACCTACTATCAGCAGCAGGTCGGCCGCCTATCAGCAGCAGGTCGGCCGCATAGTCGCCGCAGAGGCCGAAGCGCTCGACGTGGACGGCGACGGGTACATCGAGCCAGCCGAGTACGCCGCGATGCTCACCGCGGTTGGCATCGCCGCCGAGACCGCGCTCGCCGGTTTCACGCGCCTCGACACCGACCACGACGGCAGGGTCAGCGCAGCCGAATTGATCGCCGGCGTCGCCCGGCTGTTCCTCAGCCAGGACCCGGCAGACCACGGCACCGCCATGCTCGGCCACGCCTGAGACCGCTGCCTGACCTGGGGATCCGCCAGCACCCTTGCCGGACAACCTCTGCCGGACAAGCCCAGCCGGGCAAGCGCGACCTGCTACGGCACTAGCCGGCGCCGCCGAGCGCGGCGAGCAAAGCCTTCATCCAGGGACCTAGGTCGGCGGGGGTCCTGGCGGAGATGAGGTTGCCGTCGACGACTGCCGCCTCGTCGACCCAGTCGACGCCCGCGTTGACCATGTCGTCTTTGATGGCCGCGACGCTGGTCGCCCGGCGGCCCCGCACGATCCTGGCTGAGATCGGCACCCAGCCAGCGTGACAGATGAAGGCGATCGGCTTGCCGCTGGCGTCGAAGGCCCGGACCAGGTCGAGCACGGCCTGCGAGCGACGGAGCTTGTCCGGCGCGTAGCCGCCCGGGATGACGAGCGCGTCGAAGTCGCGCTCGGCGACTTGGTAGACGGTGGCATCGACCGGCACGGGGCCGTGACCCTTCTTGCCCGTCACTGGCCGATCGTCTAGCCCCGCTATGGTCACCGAGATCTCTTCCTCGGCGAGCCGGTACAGCGGATAGAGCAACTCCATGTCCTCGAACTGGTCTGCGGCCAGCAGCAAGACCTTGCGAGCGCGCGCCATGACGCCGACCATACCTGACTGGCCGTGACTCGCCGCAGCCCAGGTTAATGATGTTTACTCATCCGCTCCGGGGTCAGGTAAAAGCAGATAACGGGTTGGGTCCACGGCGGCCGTCCCGTCATGACGCGCCCGTCATGACGCGCGGGAGTTGCTCACCGCCAGGATTCGGCACGGGGGGTGACATAGACGAAAAGCGCGGTGCTGCTTGGCGGGCCGCTCGGCCTTGGCCACGAGATGATGGCTCGCAGTCTCGCCGGCTTGCTGGACCGATCGGGGTGGCGCGCTCGCCACCTGGACAGCATGTCCTTGCTCGGGCCGTGGAGCGGGGGGGCTGGCGCCCGGCTGTTTAACCGCCTGGTCGCGATCCCGGGCCTGTACGACGCGCTGCACTTCGCCCACCTGCGAACCGGGAGCCAGCTCGCTGACCGCATGGACCGGGCGTCGAGCGCCAGGCTGGTGCCCGCCCTGCGGGCCGAGCTTGAACGACGCCCGGCTGAGCTGCTGGTCAGCGTCTTCGCCACCGGCGCCTCGGCGGCGGCCAGGCTCAAGGCCGAGATCCCGGCCATGCGCACCGTCGTGCTGTGCACCGACGTGGCGGTGCACAGGATCTGGGCCGCCGAGGGAACCGACCTGTTCCTGGTGACCTCGTGCGCGGCCGCGGAATCGGTCCGTCGCTACCTGCCCTGGGCACAGGTAGCTATCGTGCCGCCGCCGGTGCGGCCCGCCTTCTACGCCGCCCCGCCCCGCGACGATGCCCGTGCGGCGCTCGGAGTCCCGCCACAGGACTTCTGCGTCCTGGTCATCGACAGCGGCTGGGGATTCGGCCCGCTGGTGGAAAGCGTGTCCGCGCTGGCCGGCCAGGGCGTGCGGGTGCTGGCGGTGGCGGGCCGCGACCGCGCCATCGAACGGCGCCTGCGGGAACTGGCCGCCAGATCCCGGCGGGTCACGCCGTTCGGCTTCACCGACCGGGTTCCCGAGCTGATGTCCGCAGCCGACTTGGTCCTGGCCCTGCCTGGTGCCAACACCTGCGCCGAGGCCCGCGTGGTGGGACGCGACCTTCTCCTTCTTGACGTGATGCCGGGTCACGGGCGGGACAACCTGACGCACGAACTGGAGCTGGGCCGGGCGCACGCGTGCGTGCCCACGTCACGC
>JASIBM010000534.1 GCA_030045175.1 Streptosporangiaceae bacterium
GTCGCTTCGTGGCCGATGTCACCGGCATGGACCGCGACGAGCGGAGCATCGAGATCGCTCGCGCGCACCCGCGGGCGCGGGGGATCACCTACGTGCTCGGCGACTTCCTTGCCGAGCCCTCCGCCACCTGGCCGCTGCGGGCAGATTCGTTCGACCTGGTCACGGCCGTTGCCTCGGTGCATCACATGGACACAGAGGCGGCGCTGCGGCGGATGGCCGAGTTGCTCAGGCCGGGCGGTGTCCTCGCCGTCGTGGGCCTTGCCAGGATCGGCTCGCCAGCCGACCTCGGCCCGGAGATTCCGGCGGCGATCGGTCATCGCGTCCACCTGGTCGCGTCCGCCTGGGCCAGGCGGCACGAGCGGGGCACCCAAGCCCAGGCGTATCAGTCACCCATCGTCTTGCCGCCCACGCTGACGTACCGGCAGGTCAGGCGGCTCGCCGCGGCAGTGCTGCCAGGCGCCAGGTTCCGGCGCCTGCTGTACTGGCGGTACTCGCTGATCTGGACCAAGCCATCCTGACCTATCGCTCGCCCGCGTGGTCTCATGCCGAACTCACACGCAACACTCGGCCTGCCCGGAGCTTCGGCGCCGATCATGGTGCCCGGCTAGCGTCACAGCTCCAACCGTGAGGACAACGAGATGAGCGACGTGATGAGCACCGAGGCGGCACCGGCTGGCCTCGCCGGTGGCCGTGGAAGGCGCCCTGGGGCGTCGGCCGGCCCGCTCGCGCTCGAGGTGACGCTCGCCGCTGTCGCGTTCGCGGCGCTGTGCGTGCTGGTGCTGCGGACCACGCCGTTCATGCCCGAGCCAGACGACTACGCCTACCAGGGGTCGATCGTCGCGATGACCCAGGGGCACTTCCTGACGCTGTCCACCGCGCAGATGCAAGCGCTTGCCGCGCAACTGGCCGATCCGGGGTCGCGCCTGGGCGTCGGCCCCGGCGGCGTCGGCATCCCCCAGTGGGTGCAGCTCGCGGACGGGCGCTGGATCAGCGAGAAGGACCCCGGCTACCCGTTCCTCGCGGCGCCGTTCCAGGCGCTCGGGATCATCCGGTGGGCGCCGCTGTTCTACGGCGCGCTGGCCTGCCTGGGCCTGTTCGCCGGGGCGCGGCGCTGGCTTGGCCGGTTCGGCGGCGCGGCGGCGGTCGGGCTGTACTGCTCCTCGGGCGCGGCACTGCTGTTCGCCTGGCGCGACTACATGCCGACGTTCACCGACGCCTCGCTGGTCGCGGCGGGGACCGGGGCGCTGCTCTGGGCGATGCTGGCCACCGAGGCTTCCAGCCGCCGGCGCACCTGGGTAGGGCTGGCCGGCTTCCTCGCCATGGAGGCCGCGACGTTCGCCAGGTACACCGACATCGTCGTGCTCGGCTGCGCCGTCGTGGCCGTGCTGCTCGCCTGGCGCTGGCGGGTTCCGGGGGGTCGTCCCCCCGGGCCAGCACCGCGAGCCGCCAGGCTGCCAGGCTCGGCGCTGGCCTGGTGGCTGGGCTCGGTCGCGGTGTTCGGCATTGGCGTGGCCACCTTCGACGACCTGGTGTACGGCGGGCCGCTGCGGTCTGGGTACGCGCCCGGCGAGATCCAGTTCAGCCTCAGCGCCATCTGGCCCAACCTGCGTTACATGCCGGCCCACCTGATATCGGCCATGCCGGTGCTCTTCCTTGGCCTGGCCGCGCTGGCGTGGATGATCGTGCGCTGGGTCCTGTCTCGCCGGGCTCCGTCGCTACGGCCGGGGACCACAGGGGCGTCCCCGGCCGTAGCGCGCAGCGACCTCGCGGTCGGACTGGCCCTGGCCGGCTCGTGGGCCGCCGTCTGGGGGCTCTACGCCGCGTACACCTGGACCGCCACGCCGTTCCTGAGCACCTTGCAGTCCGTCAGGTTCTACGTCCCCGCGCTCGGCGCGATCAGCTTGCTCGGCGCCTGGCTGGTGACCAGGGTCCCCGGCCGGGCGTGGCTGGCCGGGCTGACGTCGGTGGCGGTCGTGGCAGCGGCGTTCTGGCTGGGGGCCAGGTCCTTCAACCAGATGGTCGCGTTCCCGAGGGGTGGCGGCGTCATCAGGATCGGTCGCTGCCCTGGCCAGCCCGTTCCCGGTCGCCCAGGCCCCGGCCAGCCCGGCCCCGGCCAGATCGCCAAGGGTCGGCCAGGCCCTGGCCGGCCCGGCCTATCGCCGGTGGTGCGCTGCAAGATCGGCCCGGGGCCAGGCGGCCCAGTTGGCCGGCCGCGCGGTGCCGGTGCCTAGCAAGATTCGTGGCGGCGCGTCAGGTACGGGATCGCCGCGCTGGCGAGTAGTCGCAGCGGGCGGAAACCCGCAATGAATTCTCGAAGTAACTCGCGTGAATTCTCGTGAGGCCGGGTGCTGGTCCCGTTCGGGCTATGGTGCGCGTTGTGCGGCCATGCCATCATGCGAATCTGTGCAGGGTGAGCCCAGGCATTGCGGCCGGGCTCATCGGTGGTTGAGATCGGCGAGGTGGGAATCATGCGGCGACGCTCTGCGGTGATATTAAGCTCGGCCGTGGTCGCGCTGTGCCCGGTGCTGGTCACCAGCGCTGGCCCGGTGGTAGCCAGCATTCGTGCGGCGCTCGCCGCCCGCGCAGCCGCCCCGAGCGGCACCTGGGGCAGGGCCATGGAGGTTCCTGGCCTAGCGGCCCTTGACACCGGCAGGTACGCCAGCATCAGCTCAGTGTCGTGTGCGTCGGCGGGCGACTGCGCCGCAGGCGGGTTCTACAACAGCAGCTCCGGTAATCAGGGGTTCGTCGTAGGGGAGAAGAACGGCGTGTGGGGCAGGGCCCGGCGGGTTCCTGGCCTGGCGGCCCTCAACGCGCGCGGTGATGCCGGGATCAGCTCGGTGTCGTGCGGGTCGGCGGGTAACTGCTGGGCGGGCGGGTCCTACGCCGGCCGTTACGGCCATACTCAGGCGTTCATTGTCGGGGAGCGGAACGGCGTGTGGGGCAGGGTCCGGCGGGTTCCTGGCCTGGCGGCCCTCAGCACGGGCAGGAATGACTGGATCAGCTCGGTGTCGTGCGGGTCGGCGGGCGACTGCGCCGCTGGCGGATCCTACGAGAATAGCTCCGGCGACGTCAGGGTGTTCGTTGCCGGGGAGAGGAACGGTGTCTGGGGCAGGGCCTTGGAAGTCCCTGGCTCGGGGATCCTTAACGTGGGCGGGGATGCCGACATCCTCTCGGTGTCGTGCGGGTCGGCGGGCGACTGCGCTGCGGGCGGAACCTACAGCGACACAGACGTCCATCCTCTGGTGCCCGGCATTCGGGCGTCCGGCTTTCAGGTGCCCGGCTTTCAGGCGTTCGTCGTCGGGGAGAGGAACGGCGTGTGGGGCAAGGCCAGGGAGGTTCCCGGCTCAGGAATCCTCAACACAGGCGATGCGGCCGCAGTCACCTCGGTGTCGTGCGGGTCGGCGGGCGACTGCGTTGCCGGCGGATCCTACTCCGCCCACGCTTCCGCTGACGGCAGGGCGGTCGTCGTCGCTGACAACAAGGCGTTCGTCGTCGGGGAGCGTGACGGCGTGTGGGGCAGGATCCGGCTGATTCCTGGCCTGGCGGCCCTAGACGTGGGCGGGAATGACTGGATCAGCTCGGTGTCGTGCGGGTCGGCGGGCAGCTGCTCGGCGGGCGGATCCTTCACTGACGGCTCAGGCAACTTGCAGGCGTTCGTCGCCGGCGAGAGGAACGGTGCCTGGGGCAGGGCCTTGGAAGTCCCTGGCTCGGGGGTACTTAACGCGGGCGGCGATGCCGAGGTCCTCTCGGTGTCGTGCGCCTCGGCGGGCAACTGTGCCGTGGGCGGGTACTACGCCGACCGCCCCGGACACTTGCAGGCGTTCGTTGCCGGGGAGAGGAACGGTGTCTGGGGCAGGGCCTTGGAAGTCCCTGGCTCGGGGGTACTCAACGCGGGCGGGGATGCCCAGATCGTCTCGGTGTCGTGCGCCTCGGCGGGCCACTGCGGTGCGGGCGGGGACTATTACGATGGCTCCAGCCATGAGCAGGCGTTCGTCGTCAGCGAGGGGTAGGCGACTCCGGGCGCCCTTGTCTCGCCGGCAGGCCAGGGATCAGACGATAGTTTCGAACACACGTTTGGAAGACTGCGTTATCCTGAAGGCATGACCAGCGCTTTTCAGGGCTCGCTGCTCGATGCCGGCCAGCCGTTCGGGCTGGATGGGCTTGACCGGATGACGCGGACCACGCTCGCGCACGGTGCCTGGCTTGACGTGCTGCCCGGCTGGGTCAGCGGTGCTGACGAGCTGTTCGAGCGCCTGCGGCGCGCCGTGCCCTGGCGCGCCGAGCGGCGGATCATGTACGACCGGCTGCTCGACGTTCCCCGGTTGCTTTGCTACTACGGCGCAGGCCAGCCGCTGCCCGACCCCGCCCTGGACGAGGTCATGCGCGTGCTCGATGACCACTATCGCGGCGAGCTCGGCGAGCCGCTGTGCACCGCTGGGCTGTGCCTGTATCGCGACGGC
>JASIBM010000535.1 GCA_030045175.1 Streptosporangiaceae bacterium
TCGACCCAGGCGCGCACCTCGTGCTTGCCACCGCGAGAACCGGGAACGAAGGACTCGTCTTGCTCATGTCATCGTCGTCTGGCAAGGTGATCCGCCAGGTCAGGGTCGGCTTCCTGCCCGCCGGCGTGGCGGTGGACCCCGGCACGAGCAACGTCTACGTCCCGATCTTCTTCCGCGGCGTGGTCGCGCAGTTCCGCTACTAGGTCAGGTACAGGCGGCGGTTGGCGATGTAGTCGGCCACCGCGTCGGGCACCAGGTACCTGATCGGCAGGTCGTTCGCGACGCGTTCGCGGCACATGGTCGATGAGATCTCAAGCGCCGGGATCTCCACTCGCAAGAACCGCTCATCGGCCATCATCTCGGCTGTCATCTCGTGCCCGGGCCTGGTGCAGCCGACGAATCTCGCTAGCGTGAGCAACTCCTGCGGGTTACGCCAGGTTCCGAGGCCGCGCATGGCGTCGGCGCCCATGATGAAGAAGAACTCGGCTGCTGGCCCGCGCTCGGCCCGCAGGTCGTCGAGAGTATCGACCGTGTAGGTCTGGCCGGGCCGGTCGACGTCCACGCGGCTGACGGAGAACAGCGGGTTTGACGCGGTCGCGAGCACGACCATCGCGTACCTGTCCTCGGCAGGCGCGAGCTCCCTGCCGAGCTTCTGCCAGGGATGGCCGGTCGGCACGAAGATCACCTCGTCGAGGCCGAGCACCTGGCAGACCTCGCTCGCCGCGACCAGGTGACCGAGGTGCACCGGGTCGAACGTCCCTCCGAGCACGCCGAGGCGGCGCACGCGTTCATTCACTTCAGTCACGCTAGACCCGCGACGGGCGGCTCGCCGCCGGCCCAGCGCCGTACCCTGACCGCCTTGCCCACCTCGGTTCGCGGCACCGACCCGGCAGGCCCGATGGCCACGGTCACCCGGACGCCGAGGCTGTCGTGCAGCCGACGCTCGAGCCGGGCACGCAAGTCATAGTCCGGCCCGCCTGCGGGCGATGCATGCGGACCGCCCGTTGGGCCCTCACAACAGGCGATCAGCTCACGCCGGCCATCCCTCTCGTCGACGACAAGCAGGTAGTCGGGCCCCAGCGCAGGCTCGGCGAGCAAGACGCGCTCGATCTCGCTCGGGTACACGTTCACCCCCCTGATCACGAGCATGTCGTCCTTGCGGCCGGTCACCTTCGACATCTTCACCAGGGTCCGGCCGCACGCGCACTCGCCGTGCCGCAGCGCCGCGATGTCGCCGGTCCGGTACCGCAGCAGCGGCAACGCCTGCTTGGTCAGCGTGCTGAACGTCAGCTCGCCCGGCGTCCCCTCGCCCACCGGCTCGCCGGTCACCGGGTCGAGCGCCTCGACCAGGAAGTGGTCCTCGTTCACGTGCAGGCCGTCGGCGGCGACCACGCACTCCGACGCCACCCCCGGGCCGATCACCTCGGACAGCCCGTAGATGTCCAGCGCCCTGATGCCGAGCAGGTCGCTGATCCGCGCGCGCATCTGGTCGGTCCACGGCTCGGCGCCGAACAGGCCCGCCTTGAGCGAGAGGCCGTGCTCCGGGCCCAGGCCCGCGTCGGCCAGTGCCTCGCCCAGCCTGATCGCGTAAGAAGGCGTGCAGGTCAAGATGTCCGGCCGCAGGTCAGCGATGAGGGTAACCTGCCTGGCCGTCATGCCGCCTGACACGGGCACGACGGTCGCGCCTAGCTCGATCGCCCCCTGGTGAATGCCGAGGCCGCCGGTGAACAGGCCGTAGCCGTACGCGTTGTGCACGATCGAGCCCGGCCTGGCGCCGGCCGCCGCCAGCGCCCGCGCGCACATCCTGGACCACAGCGCGATGTCGCCTCGCGAGTAGCTGACCAGCGTCGGCCGGCCACCCGTCCCGCTCGACCCGTGCACGGCCACCACCTCCTCGCGCGGCACGGCGAGCAGCCCGAACGGGTAGGCGTCCCACAGGTCCTGCTTGGTCGTGGCCGGGAGCTTGGCCAGGTCGGCGGCGGCGACGTCGCGGCCGGCCGTCACCCCGGCCGCCGTCAGCCTGGCCGCCTGCGGGCCGCCGGCCGCGAGCAGCCGGTCGATCAGCCCGGCGAGCCTGCGCTGCTGCAGGACCTCGCGCTCGGCGGGCGCCATGGCCTCGGCCTCAGGTTCGAACATCGGCGCGATCGCGTTGTCATCCAGACCTGAATCGTCCAAACCTCTGGCAACCATGGGTGTCACTCTTCCTCGAGGCGCATAGCATGACGGCATGAACAATGTGCCCGATCGGTCCCGCGTACGTCTGCCTGACATTAGCTCACGTGCCTACGAGCACCCGGCGGATCGCTCCGCCCTGGTCGCGCTGCGCAAGCTGACCGGCTTCGACGCGATCCTGCGTAACCTGGCCGGGCTGTTCGGTGACCGGAGCCTGCGCCTGACGTACCTGGCCAGCGCGGTCCGCGCCTCAGAACAGCAGTTCCCGCACCTGTACCAGATGCTGCTCGACGGTTGCTACGTGCTCGACATGCCGCGCGTACCTGAGCTGTACATCTCCCAGGATCCCTACGTCAACGCGATGGCGATCGGCATGGACAAGCCGTTCATCGTGCTCACGAGCTCCATGGTCGAGCTGATGGACTACGAGGAGATCAGGACCGTCATCGGGCACGAGCTCGGGCACGTGCTGTCCGGCCACGCGGTCTACCGCACGATGCTCTTGCACCTGCTGAGGCTGGCCGCGCGCCTCGCCCTGTTCCCGCTCGCGTGGGTCGGGCTCAGGGCGGTCATCTGGGGCCTGGAGGAGTGGTTCCGCAAGTCCGAGCTGTCCTGTGACCGGGCGGGCTTGCTGGCCAGCCAGGACGTGGACGCGGCCCGCCGCGTGCTAATGAAGATGGCGGCCGGGGCGCACGTCGATGAGCTGAGCTCGGACGCGTTCCTCGAGCAGGCGCGCGAGTACGACGCCGTGCCTGACCTGCGCGAGAGCGTCATCAAGCTGCTGCAGATGGAGGGGACGACGCACCCGTTCGCCGTGGTGCGGTTCGCCGAGCTCGACCGCTGGGCTCGCGAGGGCGACTACGAGTCGATCCTGGCCGGTAACTACCCCAGGCGCAGCGAGGACGGGAGCACCTCGGTCGGCGATGAGTTCAAGTCCGCTGCCAAGTCGTACCAGGACTCGTGGAGCCGGTCGGCCGATCCGCTGATCGGGGCCGTTCGCGGCGTGGCGGGATCGGCCGTGGGAGCCGGCGAGCGGCTGATGAACAGGTTCGGCGGCGGGCGCAGGGACGACTCGGGCAACAACGGCAACAACGACAACGACAACGACAGCGACGACGACTAGCCGCGGGGCGGGTTGCGCATGTGCAGCGCGTAGGCCACGTTGATGACCGCGAGCCCAAGCCAGATCACGAGCAGGGCGGCGCCCGCGTTCGCGTGGTCTTGGGCCAGCACGATCCCGGTAAGCGGGATGGAAGCGATCAGGGAAACGACCGCTAGTGCGAACGGGCCGCGATCGCGCGGCTGCCGGACGGCGGGCTGATTGAACCGCGACTGGAGCAAATCGCTCGCCAGCCGGGCGTCCACGCGGGCGTCGATCTCCCTGGTGACCTTCTCGAGAAAAGAGTCGACAACGGCCGGCTGATAGTCAGGGCCGAGCTCCCGGTGCGCCTCGGCGGCCGCGCGAATGTCGTCCGGGTTCAGCGAGGTCCCAGTCACACAGCAAGATATATCTCATTGGCCCGGGGGCATGCAAGGAAGCCATCGCTGCCGGGCGGGCAGGTATCCGCGCGGGCATGCATGCGGGCATGCTAGCCAGGTGGGCATGACCGGGCTGGTCGTCGTCGTCGCCGACGACCTGCGCCTGTTCCTCGCGTCACGGCGCCGGGGCGAGGTGGTCCGCCTGCCATGCGACGGCGTGTCATCACTTGGCCACGTCATCGAGTCACTCGGGATCCCGCTGACCGAGGTCGGCGAACTGCACGTCAACGGCCA
>JASIBM010000536.1 GCA_030045175.1 Streptosporangiaceae bacterium
CGACCTCACCGACGCACCCGAGGACCTGGTCGTGGCCGAGCGGGCTCGGGTCGCCGGCGAGGGCTGGGGCGCGCGGTTGCTGGCACTCCAGCAGCCGCACGGCCAGTGGCCAGCAGGCACCCCGGCGTTCTCCTCCGAGAACGCGGACGAGTGGTGGCATTCGCTCGGACCTGATCGGCAGGGCACCCTGTTCCCCGGCTGGACCGCCACGACCTGGAGCCTGACGCTGCTCATGGCGTTCGGCGTCGAGCCGGACAGCGCGGCGGCACGCCATGCCCTCGGCCTGGTGCGCGAGAACGTCCGGTGGGAACACGATGGCGAGCCGTTTTTCGACGGGGAGGTGGAGCCCTGCATCAACGGCCGGACCGTGGCGCTCGGGGCCTATTTCGGCGTGGACGTAGCGCCGGTCGTCGAGCGGCTCCTCGGTGAGCAGATGGCCGACGGCGGGTGGAACTGCGAGCAGGAGAACGGGTCGGTCAGGGGATCGTTCCACACCACGATCGACGTGCTAGAGGGACTGCTGGCGTACGAGCGGGCGGTGGGAAGCACCCCCGACGTGGCCAAGGCCCGGCTCCGAGGCCAGGAGTACCTCACCGAGCGACGGATGTTCCGCAGGCTGTCGACCGGCCAGGTGATCGACCACGACCGCAAGACCGGTGGTCCCGCGGCCTGGACGCAGTTCTCCTACCCGACCTTCTGGCACTACGACGTGCTGCGCGGTCTTGACTACCTTCGCGCGGCCGGAGTAACCCCGGACGACCGGGTTGCCGAGGCGATCGGCCTGGTCCGGTCCAAGCGCGACGCGGACGGCCGCTGGCCGCTGGAGAA
The DNA here is from genome assembly GCA_030045175.1 of Streptosporangiaceae bacterium. Lineage (GTDB taxonomy): Bacteria > Actinomycetota > Actinomycetes > Streptosporangiales > Streptosporangiaceae > Chersky-822. The sequence goes on from JASIBM010000536.1 coordinate 829, forward strand.
CCCCCATCCCGGCGAGCTGCACTTCGCGATCGACGACAGCGAAGGCGAGCCGAGCCGATGGAACACCCTGAGAGCGATGCGCGTGCTCAGGTGGTCTGAACAGGCACCGACGCCGCGCAGTTGATCATTCGTGCCCTCGGCCGCGGTGCCTGCGCGCGTAAGCCGCGCCAAGAGCAGCGATTGCCAGGATGACCCAGACCACGATCACCGATCCAACGACGGCGCCGCTATTGGCTCCTGTGTTACGTACGTTGGCGATGATCGCCACGAGGCCGGTGATCCCAGCGCCGATCCCGGCGCCAGTCCACGTCGCCTGGCCCTTACCCGACCGCGGCAGCTCTTCCGGCGAGCGGGAACCTTTGCGCCTGACCCGCCAGCGGCTTGTGACGTAGGTCATGCCACCAGGCGCGACGAGATCGTGGCGGGCTCAGGTTGTACCACGCACGAGAGGAGGTCAAGTGAGCAGCAGCCTGACCGCCGTCGTCGTTCTCGTGACATTGCTTCACGTCGGCGCGTTCGCGGTGATGATCTGGATTCGGGTCCGGCGGACCGAGGCCGATGACACTCCGGGCAGGCGCGCGAGCACCACGCCATGCGCCGTGTGCGGCGAGCCAGCGACCCACCGGAGCTACGACGGGCGCGACCCTGATCAGCAGTACGACCCGCACACCGGCCGGTACTGGTCCGCGGACATGGCCCACTACCCTCCGCTGTGCGCGGCCCACTGACTAAACGGCACGGCAAATTAGGGCCAGCAGCCGGCGCTAACAGCCGTTCATATCCCGGGCGGGTCGTCGAACGGGAAGCCGACCTTTGTGTCAGCCGCAGGATCGTGGGCGAGGGCAGCGGAAGCCAGCTGCGCCTCGATGGCGGGATCGGGGTAGCTGGAAACGACCGGCTTAGTGGACCACCCGCAGCGGCATACCGCACCGTAGGCGGGCGGCATGTCGTTGTTCTTGTCGTAGACATACACCACGCCCGCCTGGTGCTCAGGCTTGCGGCCGAAGATCCCCATGACCGGCATAGCTTAGCTTCTCAGGGCTTGTTCCGCCACGCCAGACAGCCTGGCAGCAGGAGTGCGGGCACGAAGGAGAGGGCGGTCAGCCCGAGGACCCAGGCGAATGTCGTGTCGAACGCGTGGGCGATCATGTGCGGGCTTCGGCTGGCCGAGATCGCGTGCTGGAGGATGACGGCCAGGATCGCGGTGCCGAGCGCGCCGCCGACCTGCTGGAAGATCCGCACTCCTGTGGTGGCTGACGGGATGGCGCTGTGGGGCAGGCCGATGTAGGCGGCGGTGGTGATCGGGACGAGCGCGAGGCCGAGCCCGGCGCCGCGGACGACCAGCACGACGCTGAGCAGCGCTTCGCTGGTGTGGGCCGTAGCAAGCACGTAGGGGACCGTCGCGGCGGCTAGCAGCACCATGCCGATGAGGGCGACGAGGCGAGGGCTGACGCCCATCTTGTCGACGAGCCGTCCGGCGCCGAGCGCGCCAATCGCCACGCCGACGCCCTGGGGTGCGAGCAGCAGGCCGGCCTGCAGGGCGGACGCGCCGCGTGCCTGCTGGTAGTAGAGCGGCAGCAGGAACAGCCCGCCGAAGAGGGTGACGCCGGAGAGGAACATCATCGCCGAGGACATCGCGTAGCCGCGGAATCGCAGCAGGCGCAGGTTGAGTACCGGCTCGACGCGGGAGCGCAGCGCGTGCGCGCAATACCCCGCGAGGATCGCAAGTCCGGCGGCCAACGGTGCGATCACCCTGGTGTGGTCAAACCCGCCGGTCGCGCCTGCTTCGGAGAACGCGTAGACGACGAGCGCTAGGGCGGGTGAGAGCAGCGCAAGACCGCGGATGTCGATGCGGCGGTCGGCGTTGATCTCGGTCTGGGGCACGATGCGCCAGGCGAGCGCGAGCGCGACCAGGACGACGGGGACGTTGACATAGAAGATCCAGCGCCAGCTCGCGTTGCTGAGGATCAGCCCGCCGATCACCGGACCGAGAACCGGGCCGGCCTGGGAGGGGATGGCGATGAACGGCACGATGCGCGCCAGTCGCTCACGGCCCGCGGCGTTGGCGAGGATCGTCTGCGCGAGCGGGAGCAGCATCCCGCCGCCGATGCCCTGGAAGACGCGGAAGGCGATGAGGCTGCCGGTCGACCACGCGACGCCGCACAACGCCGAGCCGG
>JASIBM010000537.1 GCA_030045175.1 Streptosporangiaceae bacterium
CTCGACGGCCACGAACGCCACCGCGGCGAGCCCGCCCGCGCACCCCGCCACGATCAGCCCGACCCGCCCGCTGCCGCCGGACGCCGACCCATCGACGAGGGCGTAGGTGACCCCGGCCAGCGCCAGGGCGGCGAGGCAGGCGCCGAGCACGTCGAACCGCGCGGTCGCGGTCTCGTCCCTGGACTCGGGGACGCCGCGCAGCGCCACGGCCACGACCACGGCGGCGACAGGCAAGTTCAGCAGGAACACCCAGCGCCACCCGGCCGAGGTGACCAGCCACCCGCCGAGCAGCGGCCCGGCCGCAGAGGCGAGTCCGCCGAGGCCAGACCAAGCGCCGATGGCGCGCGGCCGGTCCTGGGGATCAAAGCTGGCCTGGATGATCGCGAGCGAGCCGGGAACCAGCATCGCGCCGCCGACCCCCTGGAGAACCCGCGCCGCGATCAGCACGCCGATGCCAGGCGCCAGGCCGCACAACGCCGAGGACACCGCGAACCACGTCACCCCGGCCAGGAACACCCGGCGGCGCCCGAGCCGGTCACCCAGCGAGCCGCCGAGCAGGATGAGCCCGGCCAGCGCGAGCGTGTAGCCACTCACGATCCACTGGAGCCCGCTGATGCCGACGCCGAGCTGCCTGCCGATCGTGGGCAGCGCGACGTTCACGGCGGTCACGTCGAGCAACGCCATGCCCGAGCCGAGGACGGTGGCCAGGATCACCCAGCGTCCCGATGCCCGCCCGAGCCGCACGGTCATGGCGGCCCTGCCGGGCTGCCGCGCGCATGCCTCAGGTTGACTACCATGCCGACGCTGCCGCGCGGATGGTGCGGGTCGCACTGCACGCGGAACCTGGCGACCGGGGCTCACATCAGCGGCCAGGAGTGCACCGGCTCGTCCGAGTCCATCTTGTCGATGTAATCCTGCGTCATCAGTCGCAGCGCCTCGTCGCGGTCGGCCAGGCCAGCCCCCTGCAGCCGGTGCACGGACTCGACCTGCCAGGACGCCCCGTTCTGACCGGTCACGCATCGCCGCTCGATGACCGACAGCAGCCGGTCGATGTCGGCTCCGTCCACCTCGTACTTGGCCAGTCCGCTGGCCGCGAGCGGCAGCAGCCTGCGCAGCGTCAGCTCGGTCACCGGCACCACGCCTGCCCGCGGCCAGAAGACCTCCGCATCGAGCCCGTGCTTAGCGCCGGCCCGCAGGTTCGCCTCTGCTGCCGAGAACGACATCTGCGACCAGACCGGCCGTTCGGCCTCCGCGAGCTCGCGCACCAGCCCGTAGTAGAACGCGACGTTCGCGAGCACGTCGGTCACCGTCGGGCCGTTCGGCAGCACCCGGTTCTCGACCCGCAGGTGCGGCTTGCCGTCGACAACCGCGTACACCGGCCTGTTCCAGCGGTACACGGTGCCATTGTGCAAGGTCAGCTCCGCCAGGTCCGGCGCCTCGCCGCTGTCGAGCATGGCCAGCGGATCGGTGTCCTCGCTGAGCGGGAGCAAGGCGGAGAAATAACGCAGGTTCTCCTCGAAGAGGTCAAACACCGAGGTGATCCACCTGTCACCGAAGAACACCCTGGGCCGGACCCCCTGCTCTTTCAGCTCCTCTGGCCTGGTGTCGGTCGCCTGCTCGAACAGCGTGATCCTGGTCTCACGCCACAGCTCGTGGCCGAACAGGTAAGGCGAGTTCGCGGCGAGCGCCACCTGGATCCCGGCGATCGCCTGGGCGGCGTTCCAGTAATCGGCGAACGTGTCGGGGCTGACCTGCAGGTGGCACTGCACGCTCGTGCACGCCGCCTCGGGCAAGATGTTATCGACATAGGCGATCAGCCGGTCCGCGCCCTCGATCGAGATCTCCATGTCTTCGCCGCGCGCGGCCAGCATCTGGTCGTTCAGCAGCTTGAACCTCGGATTCGGCGACATGGCGTGCTCGCCGATGTCACGCGCCCGCAGGCTCGGCAAGATCCCGACCATGACCACGCGATTGCCCGTCGTCACCGCCCGCTTGCGAGCGTGCGCGAGAAGGCTCCCGATCGTCGATCCGAGCGAGGTGAAGACGGAACCCGCCAGGTCGGCGGGCTCCACGTCCAGCTCGATATTGAACAATCCGAGCTCGTTGACCCAGGCCGGGTGGGCGACAGCGGTGAGGACGGCCTCGTTCTCCATGGCCGCATGGCCGGCCAGGTCGACCAGGTTGAATTCCATTTCCAGGCCGACCTGGTGGGAGCCGACGTCGAACCTGGACTCGCGCAGCATGCGAGCTAGTACATCAAGGCAGGTACGCACTTTTTCACGATATGCACGCCGATCCTGGCGACTGATCGTAATTGCCGGCACGTCCCTGCCCATCAGACCCTCCAGGTAAAGCGTGCTGTGCACGCCGCTTTCTACCCAGACTGACATGCAAGGGGCGGGCCTGACCAGGCCGGATCTACCTCCAAGTTGCCGCGATAAGCCCTTTGGCCAGCATCGAGGGCCGGTTCCCGTCCTGCGACACGTACAGGTCTCCGCCGGCCAGGTAGAGCAGCCATTGGCCGCTGGGGTCGACGGCCAGGCTGTTGTGCGTGAGGGTTGGGTATCCGATCGCCACCTGGTGCACGAACGCGCCGGTGGTGGTGACCTCCCACAGCAGCCGCGAGGTGTTGCGCACCGGCACCCCGGCGCAGCAGGCCCGGCTGATGAACAGGTCGCCGTCCGGCAGGAAGATGCCTTCTTGCAGGTAACTGCGCTGCGGGTCGGGTCCCCCTGTGACCGGGACGGTGACCACGCCCTCGTAAGGGCCGGGCGGGGTGTAGTACTTGGCGACCGAGGTGTCGACGATGTTCAGCGCCCAGCCCTCGTTGTCCTGCAGTTGCGATATCGAGACCGCCAGCCTGGTGTTGTCAGGTGCCCAGGACAGGTGCGAGATCGGCGAGGGCAAGCCGCTCGACACCTGGCCTGGCGGCAAGGGGAGCACTTGCTCCGCGCCCGTGCTCAGCGTGCGGATCACGAGCTTGAAGCTCTTGCCGAAGTTGGCCGGGCTGGGGGTGCAGCCCGTAGTCTCCGACGGCTCTTCGGTGAAGGCCAGCTTCGTGCCATCCGGGCTGATCGCGGGCAGTTCCCCCTGGGCGATCACGGTGGGCGTCCCGCCGCTCATGCTGATCGACTCGATCTTTGGCTTGCATCCGTGGCCGACGGCGAAGTAGACCGTCGAGCCGTCCGGGCTCACCGATATCTCGTCGCCGAGCACGCCACCGGGCACGAGAGTCTCGTTGATGTCCCCGTTGGCCGAATTGATGAGCACCAGCGCCCCGGCCGTGGTGACCCCGACGATCCCGGGCTCAAACCCGGCCTGCGTTGACGAGCCACTGCTCGGCGTCGCCCCTGGCGTGCTCGCGGCCGTGCTGGCTGGGGCGGTCACGGTGACCGTAGCCTGGGGCGTCGAGCCGCTGCTGCCGCACGCCGCGAGCAGCATGGCGCAGGCCACGATCGCGCCAGCCACGATCCCGGGCCGGGCGCCGGTAGGACAAGGAGCGTCAGGCATGTCAACCTCGGCATCGGAAAGTGTTGAGATCGGAACGGGGTGAAATCGGAACGGGATGAAAGCAGCCAAGCGGGCAACCAGATGACGATCGTGGCAGCCCGGTGCCCACGAGGCAAGTAGCGCCGCCAAATCGCGGCACCCCCGCCTCCGCTACGCGCGGGCGCACCATGATCGTGGTGGCTTTTCGTCGTATAGATCCGTAAACCCACCGTGATCATGGTCTCAGAGCGGACACCGCCGAGGCCATCCTGCGCACCGCCTCGGTGACCAGGTCGGGCGAGGTCCCGATGTTGAGCCTGACGAACCCGGCGCCCTGTGTTCCGAAGTCGGTGCCGGAGCTGACCGCCACCCGGCCCCGCTCGAGGAACACGCCGGCCGGGTCGGCCAAGCCAAGGCTCCGGCAGTCAAGCCAGCTGAGGAAGCTGGCCTGAGCTGGGATGTAGCCCACGTCGGGCAGTAGCTGCGCGAGCAACCGACCGAGCAGGACGCGGTTGTGGTCGATCTGCGCGACGACCGCGTCGAGCCAGTCGAGCCCGCGCCTGAACGCGGCGACCGAGCCGAGTAGCCCGAGGTGCGAGGCGAGCAGCGCGTTCCCGCGCTCGCGCAGCAGGTCAGCGGCCGCGGCCGAGCCGACGACGGCCACGGCGCATTTCATGCCCGGGATGTTCCAGCCCTTG
>JASIBM010000538.1 GCA_030045175.1 Streptosporangiaceae bacterium
CCCAGCCTGCTTGAGCGCAACGTCGACGCGGCTTTCACGGTCTATGACACCGACGCGGACGGCTTCCTCACCCGCGATGACCTGACGGCGATGGGCACCCGGATCTGCGAGCAGCTGCACCTCACCGGGAGCCCGCAGGCGGGAGCCATCGTGGACGGCTACGCGTCCTGGTGGGAGCAGTTGCGCGCGGACTACGACGCCGACGGCGACGGGCGGATCAGCCGGGCAGAGTTCACCCAGGCCATGCTCTCCGGCGGCGGTGACCCGCAGGCGTACTTCAGCCAGCAGATGGCCAAGGTGACAAGCCTGCTCGCGGACGCCCTGGACGCCGACGGCGACGGGTTCATCGAGCCGGCCGAGTACCTGGCGCTCTTTGGCGCGTCACCCGACCTGGACCCGCGGGTAACGCGGGCCGCCTTCGACCGCCTGGACGCCGACGGGGATGGCCGGATCAGCCGCGAGGAATTCACGGCCGGCGTCGCCCACTTCTTCCTCAGCAGCGATCCGGCCCACCCGGGCACCAGCCTCCTCGGCCTCGCCTGAACCACCGGATGGGTTCACTGGGCCGGGTCAGGGATCGGCTCGGCTAGCGCCGCCCGGCCGGCAGCTGCCGGGAAGGGGTCGGCGAAGTACTGGGTCTCGTGGGTTACGAGGCCATCGGTGAACTCCATGATGCTCACCGAGTTGGTGGGCACGCCGTCATAGGTGATCACGCACTCGCTGACCCAAAGGCCACCGCTGCCAGTGATCCGGCGGATGGTGAAGTGGCGTTCGGCCGGGTGCCCGCCACGTTGCGCCTGGATCCTTGGCCGGCCGCGGAAGCGCTCCCCGGACTGCGGGTAGTCCAGGATCGCGGCTGCGGCGTAGATCGCGTGCTCGGCATCGGCGTCCCCGCGCTCGGATGCCTCCCAGTGCTGCGCTAGCCTGGCCCGGGTCTTGGCGTCAGGATCCATTGCCCTGCTCACCGTGCTGTCCCTGCCCGCACTGTTCCCCCTCGCGCTGTTCCTCTCCGCGCTGTCCTTCCCCGCGCGGGGCGGACCGCACACCATGCGGCGCCCTGGGCGGGGGCACGCATGCCCGCGTCGCGCAGGGGTACGCAGCGTCAGCAGACCATATTCGTCCTATCATCGTGGACATGTCGGTACTCCCGGTCGCCAAGATCGCAAGCGCAGCTCTCGCCGCTTCGGCGGCCCTTTCCGCCGGGCACGCGACCGCGACGGCTGGCCCGCGCGTCGAATTGACCTTCCGGGTCATCGACCGGGCGGGTCAGCAGGTCAGTCCGCTTGACCTGCAACTGCTGAACATCGCGGCGGGCACCAACATCGACCTCGGCAGCGGCACGCGCCGGCAGGTGCGGCCCGGCAGGTACAACGTGGCCGCGTGGATCGGCACCGGGAGCGGGCCGCAGTCGTTCACGCTCGACGACCAGATCGTGAACGTGACCAGAAACCAGACGATCACGCTTGACGCGCGGCTTGGCAGGCGCGTGCGGGTCGGGCTGAGCGCGCCGGGCGCGGTGCAGGAAGGGCTCGAGCTGGCGCCGATCGTGCAAGGCAACTGGGCGTTCAACCCGTCGGTGATCGCCGACTCGGAGGCAGGCGGCACCAAGACGGTGCCGGCCTACGTGGTGCCCATGGCCGCCAGGTCGGTGACGCTGTACGTGTACTCGGTCTGGGAGAAGGCAGGGAACACCGTCTCGGACCCCAGTCCGTTCCGGTACGACATCGTCAACGTCTACCGAGGCGGCATCCCGGCGCACCCGATCTTCCCGGTGCGCAGGTCGGACCTGGCCCGCGTGTCGGTCACGGTGCGGGCCACCGATCAGGACCAGCAGGCGACGCTCTTGCTCAGCCCGATGACCAACTCCGGCCCGCCGCTGCCGCTCAACGCGGGGACCACCCTGGGCGCCACTCCGGCGCGGCTGACCTGCTACCGCTCACCCGGCTACCAGTGGCAGCCGATCGTGGACCTGACGACCCCGTCCGGCGAGATCAGCGACAACGTGCTGAACATGAACGCGTACGGCCGGGGTCATTTCACCGAGCAGTACTTCGGCGCCGTGCTCGCCCCGCAGGCCTTCCAGCTCAGCGCCGGCGTCACGACCCGGCGCATGGCAGTGAGCATCAATGGCTCCCCGTTCGGCGACCCATTTCACCCCGGCGACACCGACGAGAGCCAGGGGGGCACCGCGCTGATGAGCCTGTACTCCGGGTCGAAGCTGCTCGCCAAATCGCACCTGGACGTCTTCGGCGGGAACCTGAACGCCCGGGTCCCGATGACCGAGCACATGTACAGCCTGCAGCTGGACGCCACCCGCGGGCCGAGCGCCACCGTGTCCACGCAGCTCCAAGCGGACTGGCACTTCCTCGCGCACGGCACGACCGGCGGCTTCAGCTTCAACGGGCAGCTCTACACCGCGCAGCTGATCCCAGCCGGGCTCGACCTAAGGAACCAGGCCGCGGCCGGTGCTCTCACGCCGGTCACGCTGCGCCTGAACGGCACGGCGTCCAGCAGCAACCCGGTGCTGCTGAACATCGTGCGCGCCCAAGCCTCCGCCGACGACGGCGAGACGTGGCACCCGGTCAGTGTCCGGCGCAGCGGCGATCACTACGTGTTCAGCGTGCGGGATCCGCGCCAGGCTGGCTTCGTCTCGCTGCGGGTGTACGTCAGGGATGGCGCGGGCAACTCCGAGCTGCTGACGGTGATCCGCGCCTATGGCGTGCGGTAGCTGACTGAATCCCACCCGCCTACGGGTGCATGTGCGCGCCGTTGACGATCTTGTCGACAGCGCCGCGCTGGCCGTACACGGCGATGCCGGCGAGATCCAGGTCCGCTCGGCTGACCGAGCGCACCGCGGCCCGGTTGTCGCGGTCGTTGCTTGTCGCGAAGAGATCCGCGGTGAAGACGGACGCCGTGACGCCCCGGCTGAGGGCGCGCTGAAGAGATCTCGCCAGCATTTCCTTGCTGCCTTCGAAGATCAGGACCGGCTGGCGGAACATCGCCAGGTACTCCGTCCCGTCCGCGTCAGCGTAGGACTCGCCGATCACCTCAGGGTTCCGCTGCCCGAGCCCGCTGACCAGGAAGGCAGTGACGTTCAGCCGCTGCCATGCTTCCAGGTCGTCACGCAGCAGTACCGCGATCTTGGTGTCGAACCTGACCGGCTCGCTGCCCGC
>JASIBM010000539.1 GCA_030045175.1 Streptosporangiaceae bacterium
GCCAGCCGCTGGGCGGCGAGCACGAAGGCGCGGTCGCTGGCCTCGCCGCTGACCGCGACGAAGGTGTAGTAGGGCTTGGGCGCGGCGACGGTCGCGATCACCGTGCCGGTCGCGGTGGCTCGTACCACCGCGTCGGTGCGCGGCGCGTACGGCTCGCCCGGGCGACAGCACGAGGGCGACAGCACCCGCAACGCCACGTAATACGACGGCACCTTGCCCGCCGGAGCCGATGCTGCCCTGGCTGGTGACCAGAGCTGACCGGATGATAGGCCCGCCGCTGCCACGGCGACAACGACGGCAGATCGGCGGACAAGATGGCGCGGGACCGGGCCGAGCCAGTTCTCGATCATGTTGATGACGCCTCTCAGTGAGCACCCGGCCGCTATAGTTGCCAGCCCGCCGCGCCGCCCCGGGCATTAACGGCGACGCTATATACACACATCGCCCACCGAAATGTTGCGCGCGTCGCCGAAGATCTTTGGCGACTCAGGGCATGCCCATAGGCCGCTTCGGATGTTAGGCGGGCATGGTGAGATAACGCGCCGATCTCGGATATCACCCGCTGGTGCTGGGTGCGCGGCGGGGCGAGGTGGCCGCCGCCCTGTAGCGCGAACCCGCGGCTAGAACCGCCCGTACTGCTGGTCGAACAGGCCCATAGCATGCTCCCTAGCCATGCCCCGTGCCTGCTCGCGGTCCAGGTGCCCGAACCCGCCCCGGTCAAAGTGCTTGTCCACCTCGGCGGCAGCGAAGCCCGCGACCAGTTCCTTGCCGAGCTCGTGGTGCTCGGTAATCCCTTCCCGCTCTCGGTGATGCTCGTACATCCGCATCCCCTCGAAGCCGGCCGCGGCGGCCAGCAACTCGTGCGTCACGTCCGCATGCGGCATCTGGCCGCCGTAGACCTGACCATATGCGCTCTCGGCGCGATCCCGGTCGAACAGTCCCATGGCACGCACCCTATCTCGGCGCAATCAGGCAATCCAGCGTGCCGTGGAACAACGGCGGATCAACAGCGGAACAAACAGCGCAGTCCAGTAAGCGCCAGGCCCGCCCGAGTGCTCGGGACGGGCCTGGCGCCGCTGCGTTCGCTCGCGGGGCGAGCGCTCTGTTCAGCTCAGTAGACGTTCAGCTCAGTAGACCGTCACCGTCACAGGCTGTGAGGCGATTCCGTTGGCGACCACGACCAGCGTGCTCTGGCCCGTCGGCGTGTTCGGCGGGAGGGTGAAGTTGGTAGAGGACGCGACGCCAGGAGCGATCGAGTCCATCCAGTTGGTGGTCCGGGTGTAGGTCACCACGCCGGTGGCGTCGTTGGTGATCCGCACTATGGGGAAGTTGGTGTTGTCCTGGAAGTCATCACCGTAGGCAGCGCCCTGGTCCAGCCCGGCGAGCTGCGTGCCGTTCAGGGTGTAGGTGCCCCCTGAGGTCAGCTGCGTGGAGCTCAGGGATGTGATCGAGGGCTCCCACGACGGATTCGGCGTCCCGTCGGCCGTGTAGACGAACATCTGGTTGCTGCCGTCATCGAACAGGACCTGGCCGTTCGGCAGATCCAGGAGCCGGGTGGCGTACGAGGTGTCATTGGGATCGTTGGGCACGCCAGGGATCTGGCTGATCGTGTTCGCGCTCGCGTTGTAGAGGAAGAAGTTCATCGGCGTGTTGTACACGCACGCGCTGGCGTCGAACAGCACGTTCCCGTCCGGCAGGGTCGCCCCTGGCCCGTCGGTGCTGTCCATCTCCTGGCCGTCGACGGGCGGGATCTCCGGGCCCGCGGTCCACGTGCCCGGGGTGCCGGCCTGGTACTCATAAAGCGCGGTTTGCGTCGGCACGTCGTCGGTGCACGTCGTGGGCGGCTCTTCGGTGCTCGTGCCCGCCCCGACCACGAAGACGTCGCCGTTCGGCAGCCCGTCTTGCGGCCCGATCTCGACGACGGGGAACGGGTCGACTGGGTTGCCGTTCGCGGCCACGTTTCCGTCGAACGACCAGGTATCGGACCTCGGGTCGAACAGCTGGGTCGCGTCCGGCACCCAGAGGTCGAGCGTCAGTAGCTGGCCATCTGGCAGCAGGCTCCAGCCCTCTTCGTCGTTGGGGTCGTTCTTGCCCGCCGCCGGGATCACCGTCCAGGTCAGGGTCTTGGCGTTGAGCAGCGCGTCATCGACGGTCAGGTTCGGATTAGTGAGGCAGGTGTTGCACGGCTGCTGGAGCATGAAGGTGCCGTCGGGCAGGACTACGCTCTCGGCGTCGCCCATGTTCGTCCAGCCCTGCGGCGGTGCGACGGAGGTCCAGGTATTGGACACCGGGTCATAGATCGCGCCCTGGTCCGACCACACCGCGTTCTCCCCGATGTACTCGCCGCCCTCGACGATCATGCGGCCGTCGGGCAGGATCGCCGAAGCGAAATACAGGGGCGTGTAGTCCGCCGGCATCGAGGCGATCTGGCTCCACGTCCCGTTGACGTAGCTGCCATGCGAATCCGGCGTGAGGGCCCACCACTCGTTCGTGCCGCCAGTGACGTTGTTGTCAGGCTCATCGTGGACGAGCACCGTGCCGTTGTTCTCCACCAGCATCGTGCCTGGCGTCCCGAACGGCGGCGGGTTGTTCAGCGGAGTCCACGGTGACGGCTGGTCCGCCCGGCCGAGATACGGCTTCAACCCCGACGGCTTGGGGCGCCCGATCGGCGGGCCGATTCGCACCAGCGAAAGCTTGTGCGTCCGGGTGGCCGCGGCCGCGCTGATCCGGTGCGCGGACGCGGCCGGGATGCTGGCTATCCCCAGGACCACCAGCGCGCTCACGCTCACGGGCACGCCGGCCAGTAGGGCGTATCGACGGCGTATTTGCATCAAGACTCTCCTATCGGTTCGTCTCGCCATGTTTTTGGCGAGAAATACGCTACCAGGGCTATTAAAAGCTGGGAATGGCCCGAGCCGGGCGCGCGGCAGCATGGCAGCACGACAGCGCCCGGCAGGACAGGGCAGCACCTGGCAGCACCTGGCGGCGCCGGGCAGCACCTGGCAGCACCTGGCAAAGCGGCAGGGGAGTCCTGAGCGACCTGGCATCGGCGATCGGAGCGCCCAGCGGCCCGCCTTCGATCGCGTCGGCGAGTAACGGCGAGTAACGCCGGGCTCAGGTCCTAGCCTTTTGCCCGAGAATGAACCGAAGTAGGCGGGGAATTACTCGTGGACCGGTAAGAACGCCGCAGGCGCCTAGCTGTGACGGCTAAGCGCGAGGCGCGCGGCGCTGACGTC
>JASIBM010000540.1 GCA_030045175.1 Streptosporangiaceae bacterium
AACGCGACCTCGAACGACCCCGCGCCTCGGCCCGAGCGATGCCAGCGCAGCGCCCCCAGGTCGATCCCGAGCTGAGCGATGGTGGGCTTTGGCCGCGCGGGCGGGCCCGCTCCAGGCGCGGCTTCGACCGGGCTCATCGCCTCACCCCGGCCCACTCGCCTCGATCTGGCCCATCGCCTCCCCCAGGGCCACCGGTATGTCCGGGCGCGTGCTCTCATCCAGGCGCGTGTCCTCATCCAGGCGCGTGGCCGCTGGACCGCTGGCTCGGCAGAAGCAGTCAGCCAGGTGATCATTGACAATGCCACAGGCCTGCATCATCGCGTAGGCGGTGACGGGACCGGTGAAGCGGAACCCGTGCCTGCGCAGGTGCGTAGAGAGCGCCTTGGAGGCCGGCGTCCACGACGGCACGTCTTCGAGCGTCACTGGCACCCTCGCCTGGTCGTCCGCGTAGCCCCACACCGTGGCGGCTAGCCCGGTGGGCAACTCGAGCGCGGCCCTTGCGTTGGCGATCGTTGCCGCAATCTTGGCCCGGTTGCGCACGATTCCCTGATCGGCAAGCAAGCGGGCAACGTCGCCGGGGCCGAACTCCGCCACGACGACCGGATCGAAGCCACAGAACGCGACGCGAAAGTTCTCCCGCTTGCGCAGGATGGTCAGCCAGGACAAGCCCGACTGAAAGGCCTCGAGGCAAAGTCGCTCGTAGATGCCGACGTCATCTCGGACTGGCCTGCCCCACTCCTGGTCGTGATACGCGACGTAGTCGGCGGCGCTCAGCGACCATGGGCACCGGGGCCTGTGGTCCGGCCCGTAGACGACCCCGGTCACAGCGGAGGTATCTGCTGGTCAGGAGCCTCGTCCCGGTCGACGGCGCCCTCTGGATCGACCGACGCCGCGCTCGCGCTGAGCGTTACCTGGCCAGCGCTGAGCGCCACCGGGCCAGCGCCCACCGGCACCGAGCTGGTGCTCACCGATGCCGGCCCCGTGCTCACCGGCGCGCTGAGCCGCCACACCTCCTCGCGCAGCCTGGCGATCTCTGCCTCCTGGCTCGCGAGCAGGCCAACGATGTCGCGCAGCGCGGCCGACGTGGCCTGCTCCTGATAACCGAAAAACCCGGCAGGCAGCCGCAGGTTTGCCACGTCGGCCACCGACCTCAGCTGGAAATGCTCGGCAGGCAGATCACGGTGGAAGATGGTGAGCTCACCACCTCGGCCCATGGCCGTCACGACTACCCCGGAAAGGATCGCGATGGCCGCTGCCAGCAACACGAAGGGCACAACAAGCATGGTGCCATGACCCGGCCGCTGCCGCGACACGGAGCCGACAAAGCTCTCACACCGGGCCTAGTCCCAATGCCACTTAGGCTATCTCGATCATGCTCGCGACTTGGTGCTCACGTCTTAGCTCGGTCCCGCCGGCAACGCCCCGCCCCCTGTCAGCGGCCATCGGGAAGCCGGCCCTGGCTAGCGACGCCGCCGCAGCCAGCCCGGCGCCACCGCAGCCAGCCCGGTGCCACCGCAGCCAGCCGACGCCACCGCAGCCAGCCGACGCCGCAGCCAGCCGACGCACCGCAGCCAGCCGACGTCACGGCACAGCCCCGCCGACCACGCCCGGTTCATCACCATCACCCCTTTCATCCCCCACCGTCCCGCGCCACCGCGCCGCCACCGATCTGGTCAATGTGCCATCCACCCGGCTGGACCGGACCGATTCGCCATTCATCCAGCCAGAACGATCATGGTCTGTGACGTGAGATAACCACGTGACCCATGGGACGGACTAGGCCCGCCAAGGACTGCGTCAAGCCCGCCAAGGACTGCGTCAAACCCGCCAAGGGCTGCGTCAGGCCCGCCAAGGCTGCGTCAGGCCCGCCAAGGGCTGCGTCAAGCCCGCCAAGGGCCGCGTCAAGCCCGCCAAGGGCCGCGTCAAGCCTGCCCAGGGCCGCCGCCCAGGCCCGCTCAGGCACGCCGAGGGCCGCGTCAGGCCGACAGCCGCGGAGCTGGTGCCGGGAATGCGTGCTTTGCCCTGTCCGGAGGGGCGCGCAGAACCCAAGCAGGGGGCCCTTGCTGGCGCCGGGGGGCTCGCAGAGGAATAATCACGCCGACTCCTGTCCCGCTGGCACCTCCGTGACCTGCGGGACAAGCTCCCATCGGCAAGATCAGCCTGCGAGTTATTCGGTGGCAGGCCCGGGGCACCAGTACGGGCCCATGCTGGCGTTGGACCCGAGGCGGACGGCTGCCAGACAGGACAGCGCCCCGCGACACGACCCGAACGAAGATCAACTCGGGCCAAGTGGCATTGGGCCTAGTCCTGGCGGCCGCCTGACCTGCCGCGCACCGCGCGGCTCAGGCGTTGACCCCGTGGTCACGCAAGACCTCGTTGAGCGCACCCTTGTCGTGGCGGTCACCCTCAGCCAGTCGCTTCAGCACCAGGACACACGGCAGGCCGAACTCCCCGCCGGGAAACTTCCTGATCCGCGTGCCGCCCACGCAGACCGACCAGGCCGGCACCTCGCCACGCGGCAACTCCTCGCCGGTCTGCGCGTCGATCACGTGGGTCGACGCGGTCAAGATGGTCCCGGCCCCGAGCACTGCGCCGGTCCGGACGCGCGCCCCTTCGACCACCATGCACCGGGAGCTGACCATCACGTCGTCTTCGATCACGACAGGAACCGCGTTCGGCGGCTCGAGCACGCCGCCAATGCCGACGCCGCCAGAGAGATGGACGTTCTTGCCGATCTGCGCGCATGAGCCGACGGTGGCCCAGGTGTCCACCATCGTGCCGGTGTCCACGTACGCCCCGATGTTCACGAAAGACGGCATCAGCACGGCGCCTGGCGCGACGTACGCGCCCCACCTGACGATGGCGCCTGCCACCACCCGCACGCCGTCCAGGTGCGAGGTGAGCGGCACCCGGTCGTGATAAAGGAAATCGCCGACCTGCGATTGCTCCATCGGCATGACCCGGAAGGCCAGCAGGATCGCCCGCTTCGCCCGCTCGTCGACGTGCACCTGACCGGTCGGCTTGTCCACCCAGGCGACGCGCACCTCACCGGCGTCGATCCGGTCCACAGCCGCCGTGATGACGTCGCGGACGGCCGAGTCCTGCGGCGTCAGCGCGGCCCGGCTGGCCCAGATCTCGTCGATCTCGGCGGGCAGTGCAGACGAGCGCTGGGCGGACGAGGGCTGGGCGGACGAGGGTTCGGCGGACGAGGGCTGGGCGGATGAGGGCTGGGCAGCGGTCGGGCTCATGGCCACGGAGCCTAGCGGCAGGCAGGACGAGCCTCGCCGCAGAACGGGTAACTTCAATGGGTGGCCGCAGCACGTCCGAGACGGGTGGGGGCAGGAGCTGTCCTGTTCGTCGTGCTAATAGTCGTAGTCGCCGTGCTCGCAAGGAGCAGGCACCACGCCGTCGTCGCGCCGCCGCTCGGCAACGGGTGCCTGGTGCGTGACCACGCATTCGCGGTCCCGCTAAGCCCCGGCCAGGCGGCGATCGCGGCCACCATCGCGGGCGTCGCCAGGCACCGCGCCATGCCGATCCGCGCCGTGACGATCGCCTACGCGACGGCAATCCAGGAGTCTGGCCTCGCGGACCTGCCTTATGGCGATCGAGATTCTGTCGGCGTGTTCCAGCAGCGCCCGTCCCAGGGGTGGGGCACCAGGCAGCAGATACTCAACCCGATCTACGCGACCAATCGGTTCTTCGCTGCCCTCGCTCAGGTGCCCGGCTACCAGCACATGCTGATATACCAGGCAGCGCAGGCCGTGCAGCGTAGTGCCGACGGGTACGCGTACAGCCAGTACGCCTCGCAGGGCGCCGCCATGGCCGCGGGCTTCTACGGCCACGTGGCGCGCTCGGTCTGGTGCTGGTACGGGTCGGGCATCTCAGGCCACGGCCGGCTCGCGGCCGCCAGCGCCCAGCTCCGCCGCACGTTCGGCCGGCTTGCCATCAACGACCCTGGCGATCCTGCCATGCAGGTGCGGGTGAGCGGGCCGGCGGCTGGCTGGACGGTAGCCGCCTGGCTGGTGACTCACGCGAGCATGTACCGCATCAAGGTGGTCAGCTATGACGGCTTCTCATGGACCGCGGCTCACTCGCAGCGCGGCTGGCAACCAGATCCCCGGCGTGGCCGGCCGGCGACGCGGCTCGCTGTAGCATTCGGCTGATAGCCTGCGAACGCCGGAGCCTGATGAAGCCCGGTCGGCTTCGCGATGCCGGCCCGATCCGCGATAATTGGACGAGGGTCCCGGCAGGTCGGCGCCTAGCCGCGGTTGGAA
Source organism: Streptosporangiaceae bacterium (assembly GCA_030045175.1). Lineage (GTDB taxonomy): Bacteria > Actinomycetota > Actinomycetes > Streptosporangiales > Streptosporangiaceae > Chersky-822. Next base: position 4,275 of record JASIBM010000540.1, read on the forward strand.
GAGGAGTTCCGAACGTGACGTACATCATCGCTCTGCCTTGCGTCGATGTGCTTGACCGCGCATGCATCGAGGAGTGCCCGGTCGACTGCATCTACGAGGGCGAGCGCATGCTTTATATCCATCCAGACGAGTGCGTCGACTGCGGAGCATGCGAGCCCGTCTGTCCGGTCGAAGCCATCTACTACGAGGACGACGTGCCCTCACAGTGGAAGGAATATTACAAGGTCAACGTGGACTTCTTCGCAGATCTCGGTTCCCCTGGCGGCGCCTCGAAGACTGGCAAGATCGGCAAGGACCACCCGATCGTCGCGGCGCTCCCGCCGCAATCCGCAGAGCACTAAGCGCACGGCGCGCAGAGCCCGCGACAGCGCAATGGCAGCCACCAGGGCCGCCCCGGTCGTCGGCAAGCAGGCCGCAGGCGCATCGGCGAGGGCCAGTGAACAGGCCACGACACAGGCCGGCGCGGGCCTGGCGCTGGCGTCGCGACTCCCCGACTTTCCCTGGGACGTGCTCGAGCCCGCATCGAGGACGGCTCGGGCGCACCCCGGCGGGATCGTCGACCTGTCCATGGGATCCCCGGTCGATCCGGTTCCTGAACTTGTGCGTGACGCGCTCGCCGCAGCCGCCAATTCACCCGGCTACCCGCTGACCAAGGGCACCGGCCAGCTCCGCGCCGCCGCCGCCGACTGGCTCGGCCGCAGGCACGGGGTGGTCATCAGCGCGGACGCCGTGCTGCCTGTCATCGGCACCAAGGAATTCATCGCCGGCCTGCCTACGCTGCTCGGATGCGGTCCCGCGGACGTGGTCTGCTTCCCTGAGCTCGCCTACCCCACCTACGACGTCGGGGCCAGGCTGGCGGGGGCGCGGCCGATCAGCACCGACGAACCCGACCTGCTCGGGCCTGACGCCGGCTCGATCGCGCTGGCCTGGGTCAACTCGCCGTCGAATCCGACCGGGCGAGTGCTCTCTCCGACGCGCCTGCGCGACCTCGTGGCCTGGGCGCGCGGGGCGGGCGCCGTGCTCGCGTCCGACGAGTGCTACATCGATCTCGGCTACGAGGCAACCCCGGTCTCCGTGCTGCATCCCGACGTCTGCGGCGGCTCGCACTCCGGACTGCTCGCTGTCTACTCGCTGTCCAAGCGCTCCAACCTGGCCGGCTACCGGGCGGGCTTCGTGACCGGGGACCCGTCGCTCGTGGCTGAACTGCTGGAGGTGCGCAAGCACGCGGGGATGATGGTCCCAGCGCCGGTTCAGGCGGCCATGGCCGCCGCGCTGTCCGACGACGCGCACGCGCAGGAGCAGCGGGCCCGCTACGCCGGCCGCCGGGCCCGGCTGCGGCCGGCCCTAGAGGCGGCGGGCTGGGCCGTGCACGACTCGGAGGCGGGCCTGTACCTGTGGGCGGCCCGGCCCGGGATGGACGGCTGGACGTCGGTCGGCTGGCTGGCCGACGCGGGGATCCTGGTCGCGCCCGGCGAGTTCTACGGGCCGGCCGGGTCGGAGCACGTGCGGATCGCGCTGACCGCGACCGATGAGCGGATCGACGCCGCCGCGGCGCGGCTGGCTGACCCGCGCTGACGGGACCTACCAGTTATCCACAGCCCCGCGG
>JASIBM010000074.1 GCA_030045175.1 Streptosporangiaceae bacterium
TCCCGCTGCTCGAGCATCTTCTCCGTGGTCATCCGCTGCATGAACAGGTTCGGCGCGTGGTCGGTCACCGCGAAGTACTCATAGCCGCGCTCCCGCGCGGTCATGACCATCTCCTCCAGCGTGGCCACGCCGTCGGTGAGGTTGGTGTGCGTGTGCAGGTCACCCATGATGTCGCCGAGCTGCACCAGGACCGGAAGCTCGCCGCGCAGCGCGGCCTGCACCTCGCCGGTGTCCTCGCGCAGGGGCGGCGGCACCCACTGCATGCCGAGCCTGGCGTACACCTCCTGCTCGGTCTTGCTCACGATCAGCTCGCCGCTCTCGGCGTGGAACAGCCCGTACTCGGACAGCTTGAGCTTCTTGCGCACCGCGATCTCCCTGGTCGCCACGTTGTGCGCCTGGGAGCCTGTGAAGTACTGGAGCGCGGCGCCCCAGCAGTCGGCCGGGACCACCCGCAGGTCGACGCCGATGCTGCCGCCTTGCGCCTGGTGGCCGGTGGCGACCCGCACCGAGGTCTTGGTGTCGCCGTGCGCGACGACGTCGGTCACCTCGGGCAGCTCGATGAGCCTTCGCATCAACGGGCACGATTCGCTGGCGGCCGCGAGCACGTCGACGTCGCCGATGGTCTCCGCGAAGCGCCGCAGCGAGCCGGCGTGCTCGCACCGCTCGCAGCCAGGCACCGCGCTGATCGCCGAGACGATCTTCGCGGCGACCTCGGCCGCCACGTACAGCGGCACCCGCTGGCCAAGGCTGCGCGCGAGCTCGATGCCGTGGCGCAGCTTCTCCTCGCTCTTGACCCCGAAGCCCTTCAGGTCGCGCAGCTTGCCCTCGTCGATCGCGGCGGCCAGCTCGTCGGCGGAGCTGATGCCCAGGTCGGTGTAGAGCTGGAACGCGCGTTTCGGCCCCAGCGCCGGGATCTTGGTCAGCGCCCTGACCCCGTCGGGGATGGTCGCGCGCAGGTCCTCAAGCTCCGCGAACGTGCCGGTCTGCTGGAACTGGGCGATCTTCGCGGCAATCGACGCGCCGACGCCGGGGATCTGCCGCAGCGCGGCCGGGCCCAGCTGGCCCACATCGCCGCTGTACCCGGCGATCGACTTGGCGGCCTTCTCGTAGTTCCGCGCCCGGAACGGATCGCCCCCGGTGATCTGGAGCAGGTCGGCGTACTCCTGGAACAGCGCGGCGGCTTCGTCGTTGGCCCGTGGCATGAGGTTATTCTTCCCGTCGCCTCGCTGGGTCGGCCGTGGTGGTCGTGCCGCGGCGCTCAGGTGCTGGCGAGCGCCTGCTCAAGCTCGGCCCTGTGGATGTCGGCGTGCCTGGCAGCGATGACGGCGAGCCGCCTGATCCGGCCGCCGTCGAGGTCTAGCTGGTCTGGCTCAAGGCCGGCGATCAGGGATATCACGGCGTCCCCGCTGGACTGGAGATGGCCGATGACGTGCGCGCGCGTGACCGTGGCCGCGTCGCTCGCGTGCTCGGCGTTGAGCTCGTCGACGATGTCGGAATCCACCTCGACCGGCTTGCCTTCCGCCACGTCGGCGATCCAGCCTGCCAGGTACTCGTAGGAGTGGGCGACGTGGTCGGCGATCACGCCAACCGGCCGCGGGTCGCCGTCGACCGGCGCCGCGTGCCAGTCGCCGTCAGTGCACCGCCGCACGAAGCGGGTCATTCGCTGCCGCGCCTCGGCGATGGATGTGGCGTAGTCCGCCGGAAGCTGATTGTCCGTCATGCCTTCGAGAGTAGAACGCCGGGTGACAATGGAGGCGACACAGCACGCGACTGGCCACGTGAGGAGACCGCGATGACGCAGGCAGTTCAGGAATCAGCCGACGATGCCACCTTGTTCCCCGACGTGACTGCCGCGCCCGCTGCTGTCGCCTCGCCTGAGGAAGCCGCGCAGGAGCGGCTGCGCCGCAAGCAGGAGCTTGCGGCGGCGTTTCGCATCTTCGGGCGGTTCGGCTTCTCCGAGGGGGTAGCCGGGCACATCACCGCGCGCGACCCCGAGCACCCGGACAGGTTCTGGGTGAACCCGTTCGGGATGAACTTCAGCCAGATCAAGGTGTCCGACCTGATCTGCGTCGACCACGAGGGCACCGTGGTGGAGGGCAGCCAGCCGGTCAACCAGGCCGCCTTCTGCATTCACTCGCAGGTCCACCTGGCCAGGCCGGACGTGGTCGCCGCGGCGCACGCGCACTCGGTGCACGGCAAGGCGCTGTCCAGCCTCGGCGTCATGCTGGACCCGATCACGCAGGACGCGTGCGCGTTCTTTGAAGATCACAGCCGGTACGACGACTACCGGGGCGTGGTCAACGACATCGAGGAAGGCCGGCGGATCGGCGTCGCCCTCGGCGGCAACAAGGCCGTCATCCTGGCCAACCACGGCTTGCTGACCGTCGGTGGCTCGGTGGCCGAGGCCGCCTGGTGGTTCGTGACCATGGAGCGGTCCTGCCAGGCGCAGCTGCTCGCGATGGCGGCGGGCACGCCCAGGCTGATCGACAGGGAAACGGCGCTGATGGTGCGCGATCAGACCGGCTTCCCGCTGGCCGGGCAGTTCCAGTTCAGGCCGCTGTGGGACCATATCATCGCGACCGACCCCGACCTATTCGATTGACTCGTGCATGAACCAGCCGCTTGAGTCTTACCAGGACGAGATCTACCTCAACGGGCTCAGCGGCGCGCGGCCCGTGCTGCCTGCCGACCTGTCCGCGCTCGAGGACCTGGCCAGGGCGCGGCTGGCTCCCGAGGCGTACGGGTACATCGCGGGTGGCGCCGGAACGGGCGACGCCATCAGGGAGAACGCCGCCGCGTTCCGCCGGTGGCGCATCGTGCCGCGGATGCTCACCGACGTGAGCAACCCGACGTTCGCCTCGACGGTCCTGGGCACCAAGCTGACGGCGCCGATGCTGCTCGCGCCGATCGGGGTGCTGCGGGTGGCGCACCCGGACGGCGAGCTAGCCGTCGCGCGGGTGGCCGGGTCGCTCGGCGTGCCGATGATCACCTCGACGGCCGCCTCGTTCCCGATGGAAGACGTCGCCGCGGCCAACGGCGACGGGCAGCGCTGGTACCAGCTCTACTGGCCCAAGGACCCCGGCGTCGCGGCCAGCTTCCTGGCCCGGGCTAAGGCGGCAGGCTTCAGCGTGCTCGTGGTCACGCTCGACACCCGGATGCTCGGCTGGCGACCGCGCGACCTGGACAACGCCTACCTGCCGTTCCTGCGCGGCCTTGGCGTGCAGAACTACCTCACCGACCCGGCCTTCACGGCCGGGCTGGCCGAGCCGGTGGCCGACAACGAGACCGCGGCGATACTGCGCTGGTCACAGATCTTCGGCAACCCGTCGCTGACCTGGCAGGACCTGCCATTCCTGCGGGAGCGCTGGGACGGGCCGATCGTGCTGAAGGGGATACAGGCGGTCGCCGACGCCCAGCGGGCGGTCGACGCGGGCATGGACGGGATCGTGGTCTCCAACCACGGCGGCCGCCAGGTCGACGGCGGCATCGGCGCGCTCGACGCGCTGCCGCCGATAGTGGCGGCCGTCGGCTCGCGGACCACGGTGCTGTTCGACAGCGGAGTTCGCGGCGGCGCCGACATGATCAAGGCGCTGGCGCTCGGCGCCAGGGCGGTCCTGATCGGGCGGCCGTACGCCTACGGGCTTGGCCTGGCCGGCGAGGACGGGGTCAGGCACGTGCTCCGCGCGCTGCGGGCCGACTTCGAGCTCACGATGCGACTGGCTGGCTGCGCCAGCCTGGACGACCTCAGCCCGGCCACCCTCACCCGGCTGCCCTGACGGGTTCAGCCGCGCGGTCAACGAGGTTCAGAGGCTGTCCACGTTGACGACGATGGCCTCCTGGGTGGACCTCGCGATCACGACGACGGCCGCGGTGTCGGGCGACGGATTCTCCTCCCGGTGCCTGACGTGCGGCGGCACCCAGACGAAGTCGCCTGGCTTGGTTTCCAGCCGTACCAGGTTCCCCGTCGCCGCGTCCCTGAACACGAAGGCCGGCGTGCCAGACGCGACGTAGATCCCCGTCTCTGACTTCCCGTGATGATGGTCTCCGGACGAGATCCCTGGCGGCAGGATGGTCCGGCCCATCCACAGCGACTCGGCTCCGACCAGGCCGCCAGAGATCGCAGCCGCCCTGATCGTGCCCGACGTCTGCGCCGTGGCGCTGGACAGGTCGCCACTGCGGATCAGCGCGAGCCGACCGGACCGCCCCTGGGTGCTACTCACCCTCGGCCGGCTCTAGCGTCAGCGAGACCGAGTTGATGCACCACCGCTGGTCGGTGGGCACCTGGTAGCCCTCGCCCTCGAATACGTGGCCAAGGTGCGAATCGCAGTTGGCGCATCGCACTTCGGTCCTGACCTGGCCGAGCGAGCGGTCTGCTAGCAAGACCACGGCATCGCCCTCCTTGGGCTGATAGAAGCTCGGCCAGCCGCAATGCGAGTCGAACTTCGCGTCCGAGCTGAACAACTCCGCGCCGCAGGCGCGACAACGGTAAACGCCGCGAGTTTTGGTGCTGGTGTACTCGCCGGTGAACGGCGCCTCGGTGCCGGCCTGTCGCAGCACGCGAAACTCCTGCGGAGACAGTCGCTGACGCCATTCATCTTCTGACAGCCGCATGTTGGTCATGAATCGAGACTACCCGTCGCCCCGCAGGCCGCCGGAGCCAAGCGGCCGTGATCACGGTGGATTAGCCGGGCTATGCGACGGCAACCCACCGTGATCATGGTTTCGCGCTCAGTCCGAGAGCGTCGGCAGCTTCGCCAGCGGGCCGTCGCCCACGTCACCGCGGTTGAGCAGATGGAACACCACTGCGGCTGCGGCTCCGCCGACGAGCTCCGCGATCAGGTAGATCCAGATATTCGCCCAGCTAAACAGGCCCGCGATCATGGCTCCGATGGCGACGGCCGGGTTGAACGCGCCACCGCTGAGCCCGCCGACCGCGAACGCTCCGGCTGCCACGGTGAATCCGATCGCGAGGCCATAGAAGCTGTTGTCCGGGTGGTCCCTGCTGGTCGCCACGTTGAGCACGACATAGACCAGGGCGAAGGTGAACAGCAGCTCGGCGATCAGGGCAGCGAACTTCGCGTGCGCGCCGGGGATCGTCAACGTGCCAGGCACACGATGCTGGATGACGAAGATGGCGAGCAAGCCAGCGATCAGCGCCGCGGCGATCTGCGCCACCCAGTACGCGATGAGGTCCGCGAGCGGCAGCTTGCCGCGCAAGAACACGCCAAGCGACACCGCCGGGTTGAAGTGCCCACCGGAAATGTGCCCGCCGGCGTACACCATCACCATCAGCGCCGCCCCGGCCGCGAGCGGGACAAGGCCACTGCCGCTCCGTCCGGCGCAGCCCACGGTGAATACCAGCCCGAATGTCCCGATGAACTCGGTTACGTATTTGCGCATCGTCAACTCCTACGTCAGGCGCGCGCCGATGGCGAGTTCGCCACCGGCGCTAACGAAAGGGATCATAGCGACGGCAGAGTCAGAACCTCAGCCCATACTCGATCTCGGCATCCTTCGTGGTGATCAGTTCGATGTGGGCGACGTTTCCGGCAGCCACCACATCGGACAGCACGCCAGAGAGCAACTCCAACTCCCGCCCGGGCCCGCTTACCCTCATATGTGCCACTGCCGCCTTTTGCGACAGCCTCGCCTGCGTCTTCCCCCGCCGGATCGCCCTAATCGCCCCGGCCGCGGCGTCCAGCGCTCCGCCGTCGGCGAGGGACGCCGCGAAATCGCCGGGATCAGGCCACGCCGCGCGGTGGATCGACCCCTCGTGCCACCACGACCACGCCTCCTCTGTCACGAACGGCAGGACCGGTGCGAGCAGCCTGAGCAGCACAGAGAGCCCGGTGCGCAGTGCCGTCACGGCAGAGCCTGACGCGGTCGCCGGGCCAGGGCTAGCGCCGTAGGCTCTCGGCTTGACGAGCTCGAGGTAGTCGTCGCAGAACCGCCAGAAGAACTGCTCGGCGAGCTCAAGCGCGAGCGCGTGATCGTAGGCATCGAACGCCGCCGTGCACCGGCCGGCCACCTCGGCCAGCCTGGCCAGCATGGCCACGTCAAGCGGCTCGGTCACCGCCGCCTCGGGTCCGGCGGGGACGGCGAACGCGAGCACGAACCTGGCCGCGTTCAAGATCTTGATCGCCAGCCTCCGCCCGATCTTGAGCTGCGCCAGGTCGAACGTCGTGTCCACGCCCAGCCTGGCGCTGGCCGCCCAGTACCTGACCGCGTCGGTGCCGTACTCGCGCAGCAGGCCGGCCGGCGTGACCACCTTGCCTGACGACTTCGACATCTTCTTGCGGTCCGGGTCGAGTATCCAGCCAGAGATCGCGGCGTGCCGCCACGGCAGCACGCCCTCCAGCACCTGCGAGCGCAGCACGGTGTAGAACAGCCAGGTCCTGATGATCTCGTGCGCCTGCGGTCGCAGGTCCATTGGGTAGACCCGGCGGAACAGGTCATCATCGGATCCCCAGCCGCCCGCGATCTGCGGCGTCAGCGAGGACGTCGCCCA
>JASIBM010000541.1 GCA_030045175.1 Streptosporangiaceae bacterium
GGCCCGCTGCCGATCGTCACAGGCTCGGGTAGCCCGTGCCGGGTGCTCGCCCTGGTCGAGCGCTCCTGATGCTGGTCAGCGACGCGGTAGCGGCCGTCCTTGTCGACTTCGGGGCCGACACGGTGTTCGGCCTGGTCGGCAGCGGCAACTTTCACGTGACCAACGCGCTGATCGCCCGCGGCGCCCGGTTCGTGCCCGCCAGGCACGAGTGCGGGGCGGTCAGCATGGCCGACGGCTGGGCCAGGATGACGGGCCGCCCCGCACTCGTGTCCGTGCACCAGGGCCCCGGGCTCACCCACGCCGTCACCGCGATCACCGAGGCGGCCAAGAGCCGCACCCCGATGGTCGTGCTCGCCGCCGACGTGGCGGCGAGCGCGACCAGGTCCAACTTCCGCATCGACGTGGCCGGGCTGACCTCCGCCATCGGCGCGGTGCCAGGCAGGCTGCACTCCCCCGCCTTCGCCGTCGACGACACGGTCCGCGCGTACCGTACGGCGGCGCTTGAGCGGCGGACCGTCGTGCTCGCGCTGCCGCTCGACGTGCAGGCCGGTGAGTGCGTGCTGCCCGAGATCGCCCCGCTGGCCGCGCCGGCCGCCCCGGCGCCATCGGCGGACGCCGCCGCGAGGCTGGCCGGGGCGATCCAGCGGGCCAGGCGCCCGGTGTTCATCGCTGGCCGGGGCGCCAGGCAGGCGAGCGCCAGGGGCGATCTCGAGGCACTCGCCGATGCCTGCGGCGCGCTGCTTGCCACCTCGGCCGCGGCGAAGGGCCTGTTCCGTGGCAGCCCGTGGGACCTGGACGTGAGCGGCGGGTTCGCCTCGCCGCTCGCGGCCGAGCTGATCAGGGGAGCCGACCTGGTAGTCGGCTGGGGCTGCTCGCTGAACATGTGGACGCTGCGGCACGGGAACCTGATCGGCGACGAGGCCGTCGTCGCGCAGGTCGACACCGACAAGGGCGCCCTCGGGGCGCACCGGCGCGTCGACCTGGGCGTCACGGGCGACGTCGCCGTGACCGCCCGCGAGGTCACCGCCCTGCTGACGGCCGACCGCCCGGCCGACGCCGAGCTAGGCTACCGGTCCGACGAGATGCGCCAGCGGATCGCCGGCCGGATCCGCTGGCGCGACGTCAGCTTCCGCGACGAGAGCGGCAACGGCAAGATCGACCCGCGCACGCTGACGATCGCGCTCGACGACCTGCTGCCCGCCGAGCGGGTCGTCGCGATCGACTCGGGCAACTTCATGGGCTACCCGAGCATGTACCTGTCCGTGCCGGACGCCGACGGATTCTGCTTCACCCAGGCCTTCCAGTCGGTGGGGCTCGGGCTCGCCTCCGCGATCGGCGCCGCCATCGCCAGGCCCGACCGGCTGACCGTGGCCGCGCTCGGCGACGGCGGCGCGCTGATGGGGATCAGCGAACTGGAGACGGTCGTGCGGCTGGGCCTGCCGATGGTGATCGTCGTCTACGACGACGCCGCCTACGGAGCCGAGGTGCATCATTTCGGTCCCGAGGGCCACCCGCTTGATACGGTCAGGTTCCCGCCCGCCGACATCGCGCAGATCGGCAGGGGGTTCGGCTGCGCCGCCACCGTGGTCCGCCACCTCGCCGACCTGGCAAACGTGCGCGAGTGGCTGAACGGCCCGCGGAACCGCCCCCTCGTCATCGACGCCAAGATCACTTCCGAGCGCGGCTCGTGGTGGCTGGAGGAGGCCTTTCGCGGCCACTAAGACCGGTTGGTCTCGATCGGGCCAAGAACGGCGGGTCTTGGCGCGGCAAGCACTACCATCGCCGGTAACCGCCCGCGTTCGGTAGGAACGCGCACTTACCTACCGCTTCGGCGGGACCGCTGGCAGTAAGTGAGCTATGCCATGCCACGCAGACTAGACCCGGCTCGGGCCGGCACCCGGGTTCGTCGCGCGGCCATGGCTTCGCTGGTACTTGGCACGGTCGTGGCCTGCGTGGCGGGCTGCACGACGACGTCATCGCCGCGGCCAGGCTCGGCCGCGCCAGTGGTCGCCTGCACCCGCTCCGCGTCCAAGGCGACCGTCGTTCTCAGCGGCCCGCCCGATGTAGTGGCGGCCGACGCGACGCGAGCGTTCTTCACCTGCGCGCCGGTCATCGTCATCGCGAACGCCAGCCACCCTGGCGACGTCCGCCTCGCCGCGACCCAGGCACTGCGAGCGCACGCGCCCCTGATGCTGACCGCGGCCGGGGGCGCCAGGTCGGCCGGCTCGGTCGGCCCCGCGCTGCGGGCCGAGATCGTGGCGCTGCACACGCGCACGGTCCTGGCCGTGGGCGTGCCCGCTCAGGCGCTCACCCAGATCCAGCGCCGGGTCCACGTCGTCACCGACTTCGCCCTGCTGCCAAGGACCGGCGCGCCCGCACGGCTCGCGCGCGCGGTGCTGCTCGTGCACCAGGGCTCGGATCCGGAGGCGATCGCGGCCGCCGGCTCAGCGCGCGCGGCCGGGGCCCAGGTGGTCGTCGTCCGCGGCTATGACCCGCGGGCCGATCCGGGCGCGATCACGGCGCTGTCGTCGATCAAGCCCAGGCGCATCGTCGCCGTCGGCGCCCGCTTCGGGACGGCGGGCATGGTGGCCTACCGGGTCGCGGTCGCCTCGACCGGCGTGCAGTTGCCTGGCGGGGGCCAGGTGCTCTTCCCGATGCACAGGCTGGTCGCCCTGTACGGCCACCCGGGCACGCCTAGCCTCGGGGCACTCGGCGAGCAGAGCCTGGGCGCCAGCATCATCCGGGTGCGCCGCCTGGCTGCGCTGTACCGCCCGCTGAGCAAGGTGCCGGTGATCCCCACCTTCGAGATCATCGCCACCGTCGCGCAAGGCTCTCCTGGACCGAGCGGGACCTACTCGTACATGACTCCCATCCCCGAGCTTCGCCCCTGGGTGCGGCGGGCGACGGCGGCGGGAATGTACGTCGTCCTTGACCTCCAGCCCGGCCGGGCCAGCCTGCTGGCCCAGGCCAAGTGGTACCAGCGGCTGCTTGAGCTGCCCAACGTCGGGCTGGCCCTGGACCCTGAGTGGAAGCTACAGCCAGGGCAGTTGCCGCTGAGGCAGATCGGCAGCGTGAACATCTCCGAGGTGAACAGCGTGGTCAACTGGCTGGCCGGCCTGACCGCGCGCTACCACCTGCCGCAAAAGCTCCTGGTGCTGCACCAGTTCAGGCTGTCGATGATCGTCGGCGAGAGCAAGCTCGACACCAAGCACGACGACCTCGCGATCGTGATCCACATGGACGGGCAAGGTACGCCCTCAGATAAGCACCAGACCTGGGTCGTGATAACCAGGGCCGCCCCGCCCGGCGTGTTCTTCGGGTGGAAGAACTTCTTCCTCAAGGACCACCCCATGCTCACCCCGCAGCAGACCATGGCCCACCGGCCGCTGCCCGTGATGATCTCCTACCAGTTAGCCAAAGCTCATCGCCGTGCCGAGGAAAGTCGTGTTCGATCAAGTACCACCACGTTCCGGGGATGACCCGATCGTGCTGCGCGCGAACGCCAGCGTGGCCTGGGTGTTCGTCTTCTTCGCCGCGTTGGCCGCCTTCGCGCTCGTCCGA
>JASIBM010000542.1 GCA_030045175.1 Streptosporangiaceae bacterium
ACGACCCAGCCCGACGGCACCGTGGGCATCAACGGCACGCTCACGCTGAACGCGCCGACCTCGACCGAGGCCGGCATCTTCACCGGAACCATCACGTTCACGATCGTCGGCTAGCAGTCAGCCGCCGATAAGCGAACCCACGCCATCGGCCGATGGCACAGGGCGGGCCGGGCTTCCACCACGGAACCCGGCCCGCCATGCCGTGATGACCTTCTCCGGCCACCCAGATGTAAGTTCTTCCATTTCCTGATACCTCAAGTTAACTTTCTGTTCGTAATATCCCCTCTTTTATCTACCGTCCAGTTGGTATCGTCGGCGAAGCCGTGTCGTCCGCCTCGATGCCCCGTAGCGTCACGGTCGTTCGGAGGACCGTAGTTCCATGAATCGCATAAGAATGGCCGTTCACGCGAGGTCGGCCCGTCCGCCCCGCCGGGTCACGCGCGAGCGGGCCAGGCCTGCGGTCGCGCGGGTCACGGCTGGCTCGTTCCTCGTCGGCATCCTCGCCACCGTCGCGGCGCCTGGGCTCGCCTCGGCCGCTACCGCGGGATCGGCTGCTGTGGCACGATCGGCCGCCTCTAAGCCAGGGTCGCGAGCCTTCTTCGGGCTCGGCCCGGCCAGCGCGACCAAGATCGACGGGCGCGCCTACTTCGCCTGGAGCGCCGATCCCGGCTCGTTCCTGCACGACCACGTCGCGGTCGTGAACTTCGGGATCACGAAGGTGACCCTGCACGTCTTCGTCACCAACGCGGTGAGCACGCCGAACGGCGGCACAGGCTTCCTGCCGGCCGGGCAGGCCCGTGGCGGCCCGGCATCCTGGGTCACGATCGCGTTCCCTAACCACTCGTCCACCATCACCTTGGCGCCGCGGAGCAAGGTGATCCTGCCGATCACCGTGGTCATCCCGAAGAACGCCCCGCCAGGTGATCACGTGGGGGCGGTCGTCGCGGCCTATTACTCGGTGATCCAGTCCAAGAACCACGCGAGGCTGCACCTCGTGCAGCAGGTCGCCGACCGCATCATCACGCGGATCTCGGGAAAGCTGGTTCCCCAGCTCAGCGTGCTCGACCTGCGGGTCAGCCACACCAGCCCGCTGAGTCCGTTCGCGTCGGGGATGGCGACGTTGTCGTTCACGGTCAAGAACACAGGCAACGAGCTGCTCGGGGGCAAGGTAAGCGCGTCCGTGCACGGCCTGTTCGGCTCGACGGAGACGCACGCGAACTTCCTCACGGTCCCTGTGATGTTGCCAGGCGGCTCGGATGGCGGGCGCGTGACCGTAACCGGCGTGTACCCGGAATTCTTGATGACAGCCAAGGTCTCGGTCGATCCGACGGTGGTGACCGGGCAGTTGGACCAGGGCCTGACGACGTATTCCGCGCAGGTCAGCTTCTGGTCGGTCCCGTGGATCCTGCTGATCATCGTCATCTTGCTCGTGCTGCTCGCCGTCGGCATCTGGCTGCTGCGCCGTCGGCGTCGGCGCCCGCCCGCCGCCACACCGCCCGCGCCGGCCATGGCCGGATCTGTCGAGCAGTAGGAGAGGAATCATGCACATCGTTCGTTCGTGCGCCGTCGCCGTCGCCGCAGCCTTCGTCGCGACCGCCGCGTCGGCGCCGGCCGCGATGGCGGAGGTTACCCGGACGGGGGCCGTCCAGTTCGCCGGTCAGCAGGCCGGGTCTCGCCTGCCCTATACCGACCCCAACCAGGATGGCTGGCTGACCCTGTGCGGCACCAACCTCAAGCCAATCACGGGCGGCAGCGTCGACTCGATGCCGTTCGTATGGCGCGTCGTGTCGAGCGCGCACACGGCGAAGGGCTATTTCATCAGCGGCGCCAAGGCTACGATGTTCGCCTACCAGCCGCGGCCATACACTCCTGCGGGTGCCTGGAGCGGAATGCAAATGGCGGCGGCCTCGCTGTACAGCAACCCAGCCCACCCGATGGCCCAGTTCACGCCCATCGACCTGGCGCTGAAGGACATGGTCGAGTCGTTCCCCCCGATCTGGGACCATCTCTACGAGCTGCGGCTCTACCTGAGCGCGCCCGGCCTTACCCCGCTCACCCGCCCGTACGCGGCCGCCGACATCGCCGTCCACGGCTCGACCTGGTCGCTGGTAGCTGGGGGGCACGCGTCCTGCACGAGCGGCAAGGTCGCGTCCATCGAGGTGCTTGACCACATGCCGGGCGCCAGCGGCATGCCCAAGCCCACGCCGGGCGGATCGGCGTCGCCAGGCTCGACGCCGGGTGACGGTTCGCAGTCACCGGGGTCTCCGGGGTCACTCGGAGCGACCCCGGCCGCCTCGTCGTCGCACTCATCAAGCTCCGCTTCCGCCGCCATCGCAATCGGGGTGGTGGCCCTGATCGTCCTCGCAACGGTGCCAGGCGTGCTGTGGTGGCGCCGCAGGCGACGGGCGACTGGCTGACTTCCACCAACCAGTTAACGCGAAGGGAAATCGCATTGATTAAGGGCAAGGTTATTTCGCTGGCGGCCGGGGCCACGGCCCTGATTACCGTCGGTTTCGGCGCGATGGCTGCGCACGGCGCCACGCTCGCCGGGGGCGGCGGCGGTTCGACCCCGCCATGGGAATCGTCGATCAGCCCGGCTCCAGGCGGGTTCATCACGTTCTACAACAGCCAGGGTCAGGTGGTGACCGGGGGCTCGATCAACAACAACGGGCTGAGCGCGTACTCGGTCGCGTCGACTGCCGCGCCGTCGGGCTACACCAAGGCGACGCTGTTCGTCTACACGCCGGTGAGCGGGGAGAACCCCGGGCTTTGGTCGGGTGAGCAGATCAGCAGCTCGACGCTCTTCCCGAACTCGTCGGCGCCTGACCCGGTCGGGACGACCGGCAATCCGGTAGAGACCAACCCAGGCGACGACACGACGCTGGCGAGCTACATCTCCTCGTTCCCGAACACGCAGACCACTACCGGCTACGTCGGCCTGTACGACGTCCGGCTGAAGGTTACCGGCCCCGGCTTGCCGGTGCTGTCCAGCTACTGGGACACCGTGATCTCGGTGGACACCACCAACGACACCTGGTCGGTTGACTACCCGGACTGGACCCAGGACACCACCACCACCCTGTCCGCGTCCCCGCCGAGCCCGCAGACGGCCCCGGCCAGCCCGGTCACGCTGACGGCGACGGTGTCGCCTGACACCGCTGGCACCGTCAGCTTCTGGAGCGGCACCACCCAGATAGGTTCCACCCAGACCGTGACCGGCAGCGACGGTACCGCGCAGGTGACGACAACTCCGCCGGAGGGGACCACGCCCTACCAGGCGATCTTCACCCCGACGGTGGGCTCGGCTGACATCGGCTCGGCCTCGTCGACGCTGAGCTACGTGGTGGAAGGTCCTCCGAACTTCGTGCCCACGCTGTTCGGGCCTGGCGGGCCTGGCACGGCGCAGGTCGGCGGCCTTGAGTACTGCCTCGCCTCGTTCGACAACGCCAGCTCCGTGACGTACGCCTGGCAGGCGAACGGCAACACGATCTCGGGTGCCACGTCGGACACCTACACGCCAATCCCGTCGGAGCTCAGCCAGACGCTGACCTGCTCGGTGGTGGCGACCAATGGCGCCGGATCGGTGTCTGGCACCAGCAATGGCGCCAACATCGGCGAAGGTGCGGCGCTTGTCCCGACCGTCAAGCCGAAGCTGAGCGGGCCGAACAAGACCGGCGGGACCGAGAAGGTCACCGCTGGCACCTGGTCGCCGGCCGCGATCACGGTCACCTACCAGTGGTACGTGGGGACGACCAAGGTCTCCGGTGCGACCAGTTCGTCGTTCAAGGTGCCGAGCTCGGCCAAGGGCAAGACGGTGCACTGCGTGGTCACCGCCTCGGCGACCGGCTACGCCAACGGCGTCTACACCACCCCGTCGGTGAAGATCACCTGATCGCCTAGATCCCGGGTAGGCCGGGCGGCTATCGCCGCCCGGCCTACCCGTTTTCAGGGCGACTCGATTACCTGGAATGCCTCGGCGAGCCTGCCCTCGGGCAGGCCGCCCATCGCCGCCGACCTGCCCAGCCAGGCACGCAGGAAGTCCTCGAGGTTGGTCATGTGGCCGGTCTGGCTCTCGTGCGCCCGCAGCGCGGCGACCTTGCGCGGGAAGTTGTCCGTGACATCCACGAAGTGGGTCGGCCGCAAGGCGCCCGCGATCCACACCTCGCGCACGGTCCACGCCTGCAGGCCCTCGTCGCCGGCCAGGTCAGGGAACGCGAACGGGTTGCGGGCGTCGGGGTAGACGGCGTCGATCGAGGCCGACCCGGCGGCGCGGTGGTCCGGGTGGCTCACCGGGAGGCGCTCGTAGTTGCGCTCGGGCGACTGGCATACCAGCCGGTCGGGCCTGACCTGCCTGATCACCCGTGTCAGGTCCTTGCGCAGGGCCAGCGTTGGCTCAAGCTGGCCGTCAGCGTAACCGAGAAAGCGCACGTCGCTGACCCCCACGCACTTGGCCGCGGCGACCTGCTCGGCCTGGCGCACGGAAATCATCTCCGACCTGCTGACCGAGGGGTCGCTGCCGCCGGCGGCGCCGTCGGTGACGATGCAGTAGACCACCTCGAGGCCGGCGTCCGTCCAGCCGGCGATGGTTCCCGCCGCGCCGAAGTCGACGTCGTCCGGGTGCGCGGCAATTATCAAGATCTTGCTGATCTGGGAGTCATCGAGCACGTCATCGATCGTAAGCCAGGGCACCGACGGGCAAGCAAGCCAGTCACCTCATGCCGCCCGGCTGAGTAATCCTTAGCTGGCCGGGGATCCGATCAGCGCTGCCAGGCTCGCCAGCGCCTGCGTCCTGGCCCGGTAGTAGACCCAGACTCCGCGCTTGTCCCGGTCGAGCAGGCCGGTCTCGTGCAGCACCTTGAGGTGGTGGCTGATGGTGGGCTGGGATAGCTCAAACGCGCCGGCCAGGTCGCAGACGCACGCCTCGCCGCCTGGATGGCTGGCGATAAGCGACATCAGCCGCAGCCGGACCGGGTCGGCGAGCGCCTTCAGCAGCGCGGCCACCTGCTCGGCCTGGCCCTGCGACAGTGGCTCCCGCGACAGCGGCGCGCAGCACGCGGCCGCCCCGGGCAGGTCAAGCACAGGCAAGGACTTCGACACACATCTATATTGACATTGATCGAAGCGTGTGGCAACGTAAGGCCAGACATAGACAGTCATTGAAGTCTGGGAGATCCCATGTCCAGGGTCCAGCTCGCGCTCAACGTCAACGACCTAGACGAATCGGTCGCCTTCTACAGCGCCCTGTTCGGCACCGAGCCCGCCAAGCGCCGCCCCGGCTACGCCAACTTCGCGATCGCGGAGCCGCCGCTGAAGCTGATCTTGATGGAGAGCCCGGGAGAAGGCGGCAGCCTGAACCATCTCGGCGTCGAGGTCGCCGATACAGGTGCGGTCGGCGCCGAGCAGGCGCGACTGGCCGAGGCAGGCCTCGCCTCGACCGACGAGCGCGGCACCACCTGCTGCTATGCCAGGCAGGACAAGTTCTGGGTGCAAGGCGCCCCCAACGGCGAGCGGTGGGAGATCTACACCGTTCTGGAGGATAGCCAGACGTTCTGGGGCCAAGACGAGGGCCAGCGCTGCTGCGCCTGACCGGGCACGCGCTGCGGCGTGAGGTCCGGGGCGCTGCCCGGGCCCGGGCAGCGATGCGCGTGGCGCATGAAATCGTGGGGCTAGCTGGCAGGCGTGGTCGGCAGCGCGGCATCCGCGCGTGCGTGGACTGCTTTCCCACCGCCGCCGACGTCGTCATGGGCCGGCCCGTGCCAGCTCAGCCGGTCCCGGTGCCACCGCCTCAGGAAGGATCGCGATGACCGTCGACCAGGCCGCAACCAGCGGCGATCCAATCATCAGCAGGTACTCTGCCCTGGCCAGGGCGGCCCTTGCTGGCGGGGCCATCGCGGACTGCGATCAGGGCGAGTTCGACGACAGTCAGTTCGGTGCCGCTGCCTATGATGATGCGGCCGGCGTCCCCGATGCCGCGCTCGGCGCGAGCCTTGGCTGCGGCAACCCGGTCGCCGTCGCCGACCTGCGGCCCGGGGAAACCGTACTGGATCTCGGGTCAGGAGGCGGGCTGGATGTGCTGTTGTCCGCCCGGCGGGTAGGCCCGGCCGGCGTCGCCTACGGCCTGGACGGGAGCGAGGACATGCTGACCCTCGCCCGCGCGCACGCCGCCAGCGCAGGGATGAGCAACGCGCGGTTCGTGCTCGGGCGCATCGAGGACATCCCGCTGCCGGATGAGCACGTGGACGTGGTGATCTCGAACTGCGTCGTGAACTTGTCCGCGGACAAGCCGCAGGTTCTCAGCGAGGCGTTCCGGGTGCTGCGCCCCGGCGGGCGCCTGGGCATCAGCGACGTGATCGCCGATGAGGATCTCGACCCGGACCGCCGGGCGGCGGCGGAAGCCAGCGTCGGCTGTGCGAACGGAGCGCTCACCGCCACCGAATACGAGGACCTGCTGAGCAAGGCTGGCTTCACCGGCATCAGCGTCACCGTCACCAGCCACGCCGCCCCTGGGCTGCATTCCGCGATCGTCAGAGCCATCAGGCCCGCCTAGCTCCTGGCGAGGCTGCCTTCACCGGTCATGGCTCGCCGCCTTGTACGGCTGGAGCGCTGCGTGCAGTTCCATCAGGCTGGCCGTGATGACGACGCGGGTGCCTGGGGCAAGGCGGTCCCTGCGCTCGGCCACCCAGCGCTTGCCCCTCCGGGGGTTGACCAGCTCGTAGCCGAAGTCGAATGCGGGGTAGGCGACCGCGAGGCGGCGCAGATGCCGGATCACCGCAGCGCTGTCAGGTGCGGGAGTCGTGCCGGGCATCGGCGTTCCTTTGCGGCCATGACTGGACTTGCTCTGCCAAGGCTGGCACCGAGGGCATACGCTGTGCAAGACGCGCGAGCAACTGTGCAAGTGACGAGCCTAACGTGCAAGGACGGTCTAATGCCGGCGCGCAACACGGTGCCCGCCGAGGGCAGCGGCGCGGACGCCGCCGCGCTCGAAGCGCTCGGCCAGCGACTCCGTGAGACGCGCCGGGCGCGCGGCATGACGCAGGCCAGCGTCGCCGAGGTGCTGAACTGCGATCACACCGCCGTGTCCCGCATCGAGAGCGGGAAGTACCCGCTCACCCCCCAGATGATCCGCGCGGTCGAGCGGCTGCTGTCGTTCGCGGCGTCGGACGGATACGAGACCTGGTTCATCAGCTACCTGGAGATCGAGCGCAGCGCGACGGTGCTGCGCACCTGGGAACCGGTAACAGTTCCTGGATTGCTCCAGACCGAGGGGTACGCGCGGCAGGTGCTCAAGGGCGCCAACCCTGGCCAGGGCGCCGCTGACATCGATCAGCGGGTGGCGGCGCGGATGGCCAGGCAGCAGATCTGGGAGCGTGCCGACCCGGCGCCACCGATGATGCCCGCGATCATCGGCGAGGCGGTCCTGCGCAGGCGGCTCGGCGGCGCGGATGTCATGCTGCAGCAGCTTGAGCGCCTGGTCGCCGTCGCCGAGAGCGAGCCGCGCATCACCGTGCAGGTACTGCCGTTCGGCTCGCCCGGCTGCGCTGGCACGCTCGCGCCCTTCGTGGTCGCCAGCTTCGCGCCCGACCCGCGCCCGGACGTGGCGTACCTGGACAACGCGCTCGACGGTGCGACGACCGAACGGCGCGATCAGGTCACCCGGCTTGCGCTGCTATATGATGCACTGGCGAGGGACGCGCTCAGCCCGGACGATTCGGCTGAGCTGATCACGAAGGTGGTGCGGGAGTGGACCTGACGAGCGCCGCTTGGCGCAAGTCGTCGTACAGCAGTAACAACGGCAACTGCGTGGAGGTCGCGCGGAACCTGCCCGGTGCCGTGGCGGTGCGGGACTCCAAAGACCCCGATGGCCCGGCGCTGGTGTTCACCGCTGACGCATGGCGTGCGTTCGTGGCAAGCGCGCGGGACGGGCAGATCACTAGCTGATCCCTGACCGGCGCGACGCGGGGGCGTTGTCCTGCTGCCCTGGTGATCCTTAGCTGGCGGGCACGGTTAGCAGCGCGGCCATCCGCGCCAGGGCGGCGGGTACCAGGCGGTAGTAGACCCAGGTGCCGCGCCGCTCGCTGTCGATGATCCCCGCCTCGCGCAGCACCTTCAGGTGGTGGCTGATGGTGGGCTGGGTGAGGTCGAACGCCGCCGTCAGGTCGCAGACGCAGACTTCCCCGCCCTGCCGGGCGCCGATCAGCGACACGAGCCTGAGCCGGACCGGGTCGCCGAGCGCCTTGAACACCTGGGCCAGCCCGGCCGCCATCGCCTCGTCGATCGGCTCGCCTACCAGGGCTGGCTGCACGCAGGTGTCCGGCCCGGTTACCTCGACGATGGCGAGCTCGTCGCGATCTGCCTGGATCGACATGCTTCTATATTGACGATCCTCGACGCGGCCTGGCAAGCTGAAGTCCTGCATCGACATCTGTCTATGAAGACGGGACGGGCTGGCATGGGCGAGGTCGCGCTGTGGCGGCGGCTGCTAGCGGAGTTCGCTGGCAGCGCCTTCCTGGCGGCGACGGTCATCGGCTCGGGCATCGCCGCGGTGAACCTGTCGCCGGGAAACACCGGCCTTGAGCTCTTCGAGAACGCCGCGGCGACGGCGGCGGGCCTGTTCGCGATCATCTTGATGTTCGGCCCGGTATCCGGCGGCCATCTCAACCCGGTGGTGTCCTTCGCGGACGCGGCGCTCGGCGGGCTGCGCTGGCGGGACGCCGCGGCGTACCTGCCCGCCCAGGTCGCCGGTTGCACCTGCGGGGCGGTGCTCGCCAACGTGATGTTCGGCCTGGCCGCAGTCAGCATCTCGGCGAAGTCCCGGGCCACCCCGGCGCACTTCCTTTCCGAGATCATCGCCACCCTCGGGCTGATCCTGGTGATCTTCGCCCTGGTCCGGTCCGGGCGCTCCGGATCAGCCCCGGCCGCCGTAGGCGCGTACATCGGCGCCGCCTACTTCTTCACCTCCTCGGCCAGCTTCGCCAACCCTGCGATCACCGTCGGCCGGATGTTCACCGCCACCTTCGCCGGCATCGCGCCAGCGTCGGCCCCGGCGTTCATCGCCGCTCAGGTCATCGGCGGCGCGCTCGCCGTCCTCCTGATCAAGGCGCTGTACCCGCGGGTCACGCGCTCGGGACCGGCCGCCGTCATCGTCCCGCACGACATGCGCGCTTCATCCGACGGCGCGTCGCGGCAAGCCGACCAGATCCCCCAGTAGACACCCGGGAGCCAGCCATGCACCTGGTCATGATCGGCGGCAGCGACGCGGGCATCAGCGCCGCCCTCCGCGCCCGCGAGCTCGACCCGTCAGCCGACGTCACAGTGGTCGTCGCCGACGCCTACCCGAACTTCTCTATCTGCGGCATCCCGTACTACGTCTCCGGCGAGGTCACGCACTGGCGGAACCTGGCCCACCGGACCGTTGCCGACCTGGAGGCCACCGGAATGAGCCTGCGGCTGGACACCACCGCCCGCAGGATAGACCCAGAGGCGCGCAAGCTCCTGCTCACCGGCCCAGGCAGGGCTGAGGAACTCATCGGCTACGACAAGCTGATCATCGGCACCGGCGCCGTCTCGGTTCGGCCGCCGGTCCCTGGCATCACCGGCCCGGATGCCCTCGGTACCGCCGACGGCGTGCACCTGCTGCACTCGATGGGCGACACCATCTCCTTGATGCGGACCCTGGACGAGGCGGGCCCGTCCAGCGCGGTCATCGTCGGCGCAGGGTACATCGGCCTGGAGATGGCCGAGGCGCTGACCGCTCGCGGCCTGGCCGTGATTCAGATGGAACGGCTGCCCGAAGTGCTGCCGACCGTCGACCCGGCGCTTGGCGCCCTCGTCCACGCCGAGCTCTCCTCGCACGGCGTCGACGTCCTCACTGGCACCACCGTGCGGGCCATCAGCCGCGCCGAGCCAGGCGCCGCCCGGCTCCGGGTCGATGCTGCCGCAGCCGACGGCGAGCAAGTCACTCGGGCCGCCGACATGGTCCTCGTCGTCACCGGCGTGCGCCCGGACACCGCCCTGGCCGTCTCCGCCGGAGCAACGCTCGGCGTGCGCGGCGCGATCGCCGTCGACCGCGGCATGCGCACCGGCGTCCCTGACGTCTTCGCTGCGGGCGACTGCGTGGTCACTCACCACCGGCTGCTCGGCGAGACCTACCTGCCGCTGGGCACCACCGCCCACAAGCAAGGCCGGATCGCCGGCCAGAACGCGCTCGGCGGGGACCGGGAATTCGCTGGCAGCCTCGGCACTCAGGTCGTCAAGATCTTCGACCAGGCCGCCGCCCGGACCGGCCTGCGCGACCACGAGGCCACCTCCGCCGGATTCGACCCGGTCACGGTTGAATCCGAGGCAGACGATCACAAGGCGTACTACCCAGGGAGCCACCGGATCCGGATGCGCGTCACCGGCGACCGCGCGACCGGGCGGCTACTCGGAATGCAGCTATTCGGCCACCGCCACGCCGAGGTCGCCAAGCGGATCGACATCGCCGCGACCGCGATCTTCCACGGCATGACGATTGACGGCATCGCCGACCTGGACCTGTCCTACACGCCTCCCCTTGGCAGCCCATGGGAGGCGATCCAGATGGGCGCTCAAGCCTGGGAGCGACACGTCCTTGGCTGCTCAGCGGCGAGCTGACCGTCGTCTGGGGGATGCAGCGGATCGAGGCGCCCCGGCCGGGCCAATCGCGATTGGCCCGGCTTCGGCCGGTGACTCGAACACGACCCGGAACAGGTCGGGCCGGAGCGCGGCGACCGTCAGCGCGGCTGGGCACCTTGAGGCCGGATCGTCGTAGCGCACCGTGACCATCACCGCGAGCTGACCCGATCCGAGCCGGAGCCTGCGTGCGACCGCCGGTGGCGGCGGCTGCATCTCCAGGTACGCCGCGGCTGGCAGGCCGAGCGGTGCTCCCAGGTCAGGCTTGCTAGAGTTCCGTGGCGGGCGCCCGGTGCCCTCTCCAGCCACCGGTCCGGCCCCGGCGATCACGTCTGCGGCGATCTGGTCGGCCGCGTGCT
>JASIBM010000543.1 GCA_030045175.1 Streptosporangiaceae bacterium
CGCCAGCGACGCCGTGGATCTGGTTGTGCAGCCGTTTGGTGATCTCGAAGAAACCTGGGTCGCCACCGATGACGGTCCAACGGATCGGGATGTCCTGGCCAGCCACGTACCCCACGAGCACCTGGAGCATCTCGGCTACGCCGCCACCGACGGCGGTGGAGCTTATATTCCAGATTGTCCGACCGCCAAGCTCGGCCCTCAGCTCGCTGGCCACGGTCATCAAGCGTCCGAACCGGTCTGGCCCGATGATCGGCTCAAGCCGGGCGATGGGCAGCCTGCGCTCTGCTACCTCGTGCAGTAGCGTCACATCACCATCATCAGCCACTCAGGCAACACGGTCGCTGCCACCCCATGCTGTCTTTCATGATCGGGGTCGTTTGTCAGTTGTGGCAGCTGACTAACGACCACGATCATGGTCGTGGGCCTGGGCTGGTGACGAAGTCGATGAGTTCCTCTACCCGGCCGAGGAACGCTGGCTCGAGATCGGCGTAGCTCGTCACCGCGCGGAGGATGCGCCGCCAGGCGGCCGCCGTGTCCGGCGGCCAGCCGATCGCGCGCAGCACCCCTTCCTTCCACGGCGTCCCTGGCGGAACATCCGGCCACCGCGCGATGCCGAGCACGGACGGCTTGACCGCGGCCCAGACATCAACGAACGGGTGCCCGACGATGAGCACGTCCGGCGAGCTCACCTGCGCCGCGATCCTGCTTTCCTTCGATCCGGGGACAAGATGGTCGACGAGGACGCCGAGCCTGCGGCTTGGCTCGGGCGCGAAGCCGGCGACGATCGAGGGCAGGTCGTCAACGCCACCCAGGTACTCCACGACCACCGCGATGTCGCGAAGGTCATCGCCCCAGATCTTCTCGACTAGCTCGGCGTCATGCCTGCCCTCGACATAGATCCGGCTGGCCCGCGCGACCTTGGCCCGCTGGCCCCGCGGCGCGGCTATTGAGCCCGATGCGGTCCTGGCCACCGCGTCGCGCGCTGCCGCCTGAGCGGCGCCGGCCCAGGGGGACACAGCGTCACCCGGCGACACCCCGGACCCCGACGGCCCGGAACCCCCCGCAGTGGGCCTGACCAGCATGACCGGCTTGCCTTCGAGCAGGAACGGGGCGGGCCGCAGCGGGAACACCCGCCGCTTGCCATGCCTGTCTTCGAGCGTGACCGAGTCCTTCTCGATGCCGACGACGGCCCCGCAGAACTCCCCGGCAACGTCCTCCACGACCAGCCCGTACTCGGCCGGGACGCGCGGCGGCTCGGCTGGCCTGCGGGGCCGGCCCCGGCCGGTGACCAGGTCGGGGTCGTATCGCATGCTCCGGACGGGGGCCTGCTGGGCTGATTCACCTCGCCGGGCCGACTCACCTCGCTGGGCCGACTCACCTCGCTGGGCCGGCGGGCGCTGGGCTGGCGGGCGCTGGGCTGACGACGACATCAGGTGGCCCTGGCGCGGATGAAGCCGTGCTCGGCCTGGAACTCGTCGGGCCGGGGGTGCCTGGACGCGACGGACTCCACGCTGAACCCGGCGGCAACCACCAGGGTGGCCAGCTCATCCCTGGCGTAGAAGGTGATCTTGAGGTGCTGGGGAGCATCGTTCCACTCGCTGCTGACCAGTTGCTCTCCGACGCCGAGGTGAGTGGCGACGACGAGTATCCCGCCCGCCGGGAGCACCCGGCGTACCTCGGCGAGGACCTGCGGGAGCAGCGCCTTCGGCAAGTGGTGCAGGAAATAGAACGCCGCGACCGCGCGACAGGAGCCCGGCCTTAGCGGCAGTGCCCTGGCGTCCGCCGAGAGGAAGGTGGCCAGCGGCACGCGACGGCGAGCAACGGCGAGCATGCCGGCCGAGATGTCGGCGCCGATCGCGGGCCTGCCCGAGTCGACCGTGATGGCTGCGATCTGGCCTGGACCGCATCCGAGGTCGAGAACCGGGCCACGGGATGGCGCCGAAGCCAACGCGACGTCAAGGAAGGCCCGGTCACCGGTTCCAGGCCGCAGATCCTCGCCAAACCGGCCCGTGTATTCGCCGGCGATCTTGTCGTACAGCCGCGCCACCTGGGCAGGGTCGAACGCCCTGAATTCCGGCTCAGGCATGGCCTCCGCCTCAGCCATGGATGATGGCGGTGTCATGGCAGAAGTGCACGTTCGCCGGGTCCATGGATTTGATCCGGCCAAGCGAAACCCGCCAGGCGACGGGGTCGGCGGCCTGGCCTGGCGGCAGTTCTTCGTCAGACGGCCCGCCGAACTGAACGGACGTGTAAGCCGCATCCCCGATGAGCACCTCAATCGCATCGTCAGCCGACGACACGACGACGGACTGATGGCCGATCGTGTGCCCAGGCGTCGCTACCACCGACACGCCGGGGGCCACATCGGCGTCTCCGTCGAGCAACTCGAAGCGACCGTTCATAAAGTCGAACCAGTCGTAGAGCTCGGGCTCTTCTCGCCTGGACCGGTCGAGCTCAGCGCGCTGAACGTAGCAGGCGGCGTGCGGGAAGACAGCGTTCTGCCCGCAATGATCGAAGTGCAGATGAGTGTTGATTACCAGGTCGATGTCGCCAGGCGTCATGTCGATTTCGGCGAGCGCGTCTGCGACGGAGCGATTGACCACCCGCCAGTCGTTGAGAACGTCCTGCGGACCGCCGACGCCGGTATCGACTAGCACGGCACCACCGGGGTGAGTGATCACGAAGCCATGCACCGGCCACTCCACTCCGGCCACGGTCAGCCGTGCGAGGTGGAGTCGCTTGATGTCCGGCATAAGCCACCGCCCTCCGTGTCGTCGCCCAGGATACTTCCATGATCGTGGTGACCTTATGCGCATTTCCACGAAATGCCATTCGGCGTGCTGCCACGCAGGACGATAACAGGCGATCGAGTGCCGCCTGGATCCGCTGCTCCGAGACCGGAATCGCGGCGCCGATCGGCTGGGCGAACAGGCTGACCCGCAATTCCTCGATCATCCAGCGGATCGCCAGCGCGTCCGCCCGCCCCCGCGCGGACGCGCCGAGCCGCGCGAGCACCAGCTCGTAGTCTTCGGTTACCCGGTGCACGGCCGCCATCCGCTCGGCGTCCCTGCGCAGGTCCTGCGGCGCCTTGTCCAGCCGGTACGCCATGGCGCGCAGGTAGCGGACCAGGTCGGGCAGCCGCCGCGCGCCCGTTTGCGAGACAAACCCGGGCTGGATCAGCCCGTCAAGCTGGCTTCGCAGGTCAGCGCCGACCGGCCGGAACGCGGTGCTCTTCGCCCCGTCCAGGCCGACCTCGACCGCATGTGACTCGGCGAGGACCCTGGCGACGACGCCGACCACGTCGGCCGTCTCGACCCGCAGCCGCGACCTGGCGGCCTCGAGCAGCCCGGCGAACGCGGCGGCGTCCCAGGCTGGCCCTCCGGCGGCGCGGATGATCTCGTCGGCGGCGGCCGCAGCGCAGTCATCGAGCAGGGCAGCAGCGCTGGGGTAGGGGTGCCGGCTCATGGCGAGCTTGGCGGAGGCAGGCAGCCGGCTCGCGACGGCGCGGGCGCCTGACGGCACCTCGATCAGCAGCAGCCTGCGGTTGCCTGCCAGCATCGACTCGTCGGCCTCGGCCCGCGTCTCGAACAGCCGCACGTCGACCGACAAGGCCCCGTCACCCGCCTCGGCGAGCGCGGGGTACGCGAGCACCTGCCCGTGCGCGAACTCCCTGGGCAGCGAGTCGAAGTCCCACGACGTGATCCCGGTCCTTGTCAGCCCCGCCGCGGCGTCGGCGAGCGCAGCGCGCAGCCGGGGCCGCACCTGCTCCCGCAGCGCCTCCAGGTCCTTGCCGGTCGCCAGCACCTGCCCGTCGTCGTTTACCACGTTGAAGGTCAGCCGCAGGTGCGGCGGCAGCTTCTGCAGGTCGAACGCGTCCCTCGGAACGACCACCCCGCCGAGCTTGCCGAGCTCGGCCGACAGCGCGTCGAGCAGGTCGCCCCTCCCATCGGCCGGACCGGCCGGACTGGCCGGACCAGTCGGCCCATCCGGCCCGCCCAGCCTGGCAAGCACCGCGCGGGCCACGTCAGGTGCGGGCACGAACGCCGTCCTGAGCTGCTTGGGCAGCGAGCGGATCAGCTCGGTGACTAGCTCGGCCCGCAGGCCAGGCACCTGCCAGGTGAACTCGTCGGCGCTCACCCGGTTCATCCGCGCCAGCGGGACGTCAACCGTGACCCCGTCCGCGTCCTCGCCGGGCGCGAACTCGTACGACAATGCCAGCCCGTCCCACGCGCTCGGATACTCATCGGCGCTCACCTGGCCGGCCGCCGGGCCGGCCAGGTCGGCCGGCGACAAGGTCAGCAGGTCCGGGTTCGCCGGCCTGGCCTTCTTCCACCACGAGTCGAAGTGCCGCGCCGAGACGATGTCGGCGGGGATCCGGCTGGCGTAGAACTCGAACAACGCGGCGTCGTCGGCGACGACGCCGCGCGTGCGCGACCTTCGTTCTAGCTCCAACGCGGCGTCGACGAGCTGGCGGTTGCGCCGCAGGAACTCGTGATGCGCCTGCCAGTCGCCCTCGACTAGGGCGCGGGAGATGAACAATTCTCGCGCGCCGGCCGGGTCGATGCGGCTCATCGTGACCGGGCGCGCGGCCACGATCGGCAGGCCATACAGGGTCACCTTCTCGGTGGCCATCGCCGCGCCCGCGCGCGCGTCCCAGCGTGGCTCGCTGTACGCGCGCCTGATCAGGTGCGGCGCGAGCGCCTCGGCCCATTCAGGCTCGATCCGCGCCGCGACCCTGGCCCACAGCCTGGAGGTCTCGACGAGTTCCGCCGCGACCACCCACGCGGGCGAGTTCTTTGCCAGCACAGAATCAGGAAATATTGCATAACGAGACCCCCAGGCGCCGGTGTACTCGACCGGGCCGCGCCGCCGGCCGTCGGGCTGTCCCCTGCCCTTGGATCGCGCCGCCTCGTCTCGCATGCCGAGGTGTGAGAGCAGGCCGGCCAAGAGGGACCGATGGATGGGATCGGCTTGCTCGGCCGGAAAGCGGGAGTCGTCCTGCGCGCCCGGCCTCGCGGCGAGCTGGGCAACGTGCGCCTCGGGACCGCTGTGCTGGTCCGGGGGGCCGAGCCCGCCGCGCGATGGGCTGGCAGCGGCCGGGCGCTCCCCATGCTCCCTGTGCTCCCTGTGCTCCCGGCCGATCTCGATGCCGAGGTCCCTCGCGGCCTGCCTGAGCTGGCCGTATACGTCTTGCCATTCCCGCACGCGCAGGTAGTGCAGGTACTCGCGACGGCACATCCGGCGGAACGCCGAGCTGGTCAGCTCCCGCTGCTGCTCACTCACGTACTCCCACAACCGCAAGAACGCGAGGAAGTCCGACCCGGGCTCGGCAAACCTCTTATGCATGGCGTCGGCCGCCTCCCTGTCGTCGGCCGGGCGCTCCCTCGGGTCCTGGATCGACAGCGCGGCCGCGATGATCAGGACCTCGCTCACGCAGCCGTTGCGGCCAGC
>JASIBM010000544.1 GCA_030045175.1 Streptosporangiaceae bacterium
TTCGCCGAAATATTCGAGAGCGAGTTCAAGGCTGAGTTCGCGACGGCGGGCCTGAGCTATGAGCACCGGCTGATCGACGACATGGTGGCACAGGTGATCAAGGGCGACGGCGGCATAGTCTGGGCGTGCAAGAACTATGACGGCGACGTCGAGTCGGACATCATCGCGCAGGGCTTCGGTTCGCTGGGGCTCATGACGAGCGTGCTGATGACGCCCGATGGCTCGTGCATCGAGGCGGAGGCTGCGCACGGCACGGTCACCAGGCATTACCGTCAGCACCAGCAGGGCAAGCCCACGTCGACCAATCCGATCGCCTCGATCTTCGCGTGGACTCAGGGGCTCGCCTACCGGGGCAAGCTCGATGCGACGCCGGAGGTCACGGCGTTCGCCGAGACCCTGGAGCGGGTTTGCGTCGAGACCGTCGCCAGCGGGCAGATGACCAAGGACCTGGCGCTGCTGGTCGGCCCGGACGCTCCTTACCTGACAACTGAGGAGTTCCTCAGGGCGCTGCACGAGAACCTCGAGGGATCTATGCGAAGGAGATCACGCTGATGGCCCGTTCAGGCAAGGTGACCGTGGTCGGCGCCGGCTTCTACGGCTCCACCACGGCGCAGCGACTCGCGGAGTACGACATCTTCGATGAAGTCGTGCTTACCGACATCATCGACGGCAAGCCGGAAGGTCTGGCGCTTGACCTGAACCAGTCGCGTCCGATCGAAGGCTTCGAGACCAAGGTCACCGGGCAGACGACCGGCCCGGAGGGCGAGGGCTACGAGGTCATCGCCGGATCTGAGGTCGTCGTGATCACCGCTGGCCTTCCGCGCAAGCCAGGGATGAGCCGGATGGACCTGATAGGGGTCAACGCGAAGATCGTCAGGAACGTGGTCGAGCAGGTGGTCACGCACGCCCCTGACGCGGTGCTTGTCGTGGTCTCCAACCCCCTTGACGAGATGACGGCGCTCGCCGCGAAGGTGTCGCAGTTTCCCTCGCGCCGGGTCATGGGGCAGGCCGGCCTGCTCGACACGGCCAGGTTCAGCTACTTCGTCGCCGAGCGGCTCGGGGTTCCGGTCGGATCGGTGCGGACGCTGACGCTGGGGTCGCACGGCGACACGATGGTCCCGGTGCCATCGGCGTGCGAGGTCAACGGCACGCCCCTGGCCGAACTGCTCGGGCCTGACGAGATCGGTGCCCTCGTCGAGCGGACGAGGAACGGCGGCGGGGAGATAGTCGGCCTGCTTAAGACGGGCTCGGCCTACTACGCGCCCTCGGCGGCTGCCGCCAAGATGGCCAGGGCGATCGCGCTCGACACCGGTGAGGTCTTGCCCGTCTGCGCGTGGATGGATGGCCAGTACGGCATCTCTGACGTCTACCTCGGTGTGGAAGCCGAGGTAGACGCCACCGGCGTGCGCGCCGTCGTCGAGCGCAAGCTAACCGACGAGGAGTTCACGAGCCTGCGCGCCGCGGCCGACGCCGTCCGGGCCAAGCAAGCCGACATCGCGAGCCTGTAGCCGGCCCCCGCTATGCTGCGCTCGCCAGGCGGCGCAGCGCCAGTTCGGCGTACAGGGCCGATCCCTCCGCAAGCACTGCGTCGTCGAACACGGCGTGCGCGGAGTGGTTGAACGGCGCGGTCGCCGGGTTGGCGTCCGGCGGGCAGGCGCCGAGCATGACGAAGGCGCCAGGCACTTCAGCCAGGACATAGGAGAAGTCCTCCGAGCCGGTCAGCGGGTTCGGCGCGGTCACGAACCTGTCCTCGCCGAGCACCTCGGCGATGGCCTGGCCGGCGAACGCGAACTCGGCCTTGTCGTTCACCGTCACCGGGTAACCGTCGACGAACTCGACGTCGGCACGCAGCCCGTGTGCCGCCGTCAGCTGCCTGACGAGCCCGACGCTCGCGTCGCGGATCTGCTCGCGCGTCGCCTCTGAGAACGTGCGGATCGTCGCGACGAAGCTCGCGTCGTCTGGGATCACGTTTTCCACCGTCCCCGCGTGGAACGTGCCCACCGTCAGCACGACGGGGTCGAAGACGTCGAATCGCCTGGTCACCATCGTCTGGAGCGCGGTCACGAGCTCGCAGGCGACCGGGATCGGATCGGCTGCCGTGTGCGGCTGCGAGCCGTGCCCGCCGCGGCCGCGCACCGTGACGTGCAGCGTGTCGGCCGCCGCCAGCACCGGGCCTGGCCTGCTCGCCGCGAGCCCTCCTGGCAGCATGCTTGACGACACGTGCAGGGCGTAGGCGGCCACCGGCCGCTCGCCGGCCGCGTCGAGCACGCCCTCGTCGATCATCAGCCTGGCTCCGCCCGCGCTCTCCTCGCCAGGCTGGAACATGAAGATCACGTTCCCGGCCAGCTCCGCCCTGCGGGCGCAGAGCAGGCGAGCCGCGCCGGCCAGCATCGCTGTGTGCAGGTCATGACCGCAGGCGTGCATCGCCTCCGGCACGCGGGAGGCGTAAGGCACGCCGGTGTGCTCGGTCACGGGCAAGGCGTCCATGTCAGCGCGGAGCAGAACCGTCTTGCCCGGCTTCGCGCCGCGCAGCACGGCCGTGATAGAGCTGAGCGACCGGCCGCTGGTGACGTCGAGCGGAAGCCCGTCCAGGGCCACGAGCACCTTGCGCTGCGTCCGCGGCAGGTCGAGCCCGATCTCCGGCTCTTCGTGGATGGCGTGGCGCAACTCGGTGATATCCGAGTGGATCGCTGACGCTTCTTCCATTATCGAGGCCGTCATCTGAAGTTCCCCCCTCAGTCGTGCTTTGGCATCCTTTGGGTGCCGCACGCAGCATGGCACAACAAGAACGGCGCAGGCTAGTGGCCAGGTCGGGCGTGTACCGCGGCCGGCCGTAGCCCGGCGCGCGCTTGGCGGCGCGGGCCGAGTGCGACCGGCCCTGGTTCGGTTAGATTCGCCCGGCTGGCCGCGACTGCTTAGACTGATCGCACACCATGCGACCCGTATGGTGCACGCCACGGCGGGCAGCTATCAGGGGCGTAGCCGCCGAGCGCTTACTGCCGAGGTCAGGGACTGCGAAGTTGAACGGCGTCGGCTGGGACATCGTCATCGTCCTGGCCATCATCGCTGTCGGTGGGTTCTTCGCCGCCGCCGAGATGGCCCTGGTGTCGCTGCGCGAGGGCCAGGTCAGGTCGCTGGCCAAGCACGGGAAGCGCGGCCAGCGCGCGGCTAGGCTCGCGCACGATCCCAACAGGTTCTTGTCCTCCGTGCAGATCGGCGTCACGGTCGCGACGCTGCTGTCTGGCGCCTTCGGCGCGGCGACGCTGGCTAGCCGCCTGCAGCGGGTGCTCGCGCACCAGTTCTCCTTCTCCCCGCGGGTCGCCTCGGCGGTGGCGTTCGTGGTCGTGACGCTGGTGATCGCGTTCTTCTCGCTGATACTCGGCGAGCTCGCGCCGAAGCGGATCGCGTTGCAACGCCAGGAACGGATCTCGCTGGCCGCCGCCCCCGTGCTCGATCGGATCGCCGCGCTCGCCAGGCCCCTGGTCTGGCTGCTGTCGCACGCCACCAACCTGGTTGTCCGCCTGCTCGGCGGCGACCCGAAGGCCGGTCGTGGCGTGATGACCAGCGACGAGCTGCGTGACCTGGTCACCGCGCACCAGAACCTGACCGCCGACGAGCGGCACATCGTCAGCGAGGTGTTCGACGCGGGAAAGCGCCAGATCAGGGAGGTCCTGGTGCCCAGGACCGAGGTCGAGTTCCTGCCCGCCTCGATGACGCTCGGCGAGGCGATCACGGCCGTCGCGCTGGCCACGCACTCGCGGTTCCCCGTCTTCGAGGACTCCTACGACGACGTCGTCGGCTTCGTCCACGCACGTGACCTGCTCGACCCGAGCCGGAACGGGTCGGCCACCGTCGGTGACATCAAGCGGCCGGTCAAGATGCTCCCGACAAGTAAGACGGTCATGTCAGCCCTGTCGGAGATGCGCCGCGATCGGGCTCACCTGGCAATAGTGGTGGACGAGTACGGCGGAACGGCCGGAATCGTGACGCTTGAGGACCTGGTCGAGGAGCTGATCGGCGACATTCAGGACGAGTACGACGTCGAGGGCGTGCCGTCGCTTCGGCTGCGGACCGGTGAGATCGAGGTCGACGGGCTGCTGAACCTGGACGACTTCGCCGAGCGGACCGGCCTGGAGCTGCCCGACGGACCCTATGAGACGGTGGCCGGGTACCTGATCGCCGCGCTCGGGTACCTGCCAAAGACCGGTGACTGGGTCGATTACAACAGGAGCCGGCTCACGGTGACCGAGCTAGACGGGCGCCGGGTCTCCAGGGTCAAGGTCAGCGACGTGACCTCGGCCGCGCAGGCCGCCCAGGGAGCCCAGCCGGGCGCTCAGCCGGTCCAGCCGGGCCAGGGAGCCCAGCCGGGCCAGGGCGCTCAGCCGGCCCAGCCGGGCCAGGCAGGCAAGTAAGCTGGCACGATGCTTTCGTCGGGGAGCCGGACTGGCCCAGGTCACAGCCCTGGGACCGGCCCGGTGCTCGTGGTGGACTTCGGCGCTCAGTATGCCCAGCTCATAGCGCGCCGAGTACGCGAATGCCAGGTCTACTCCGAGATCGTCCCCGCGACGATGCCGGTCTCGCAGATGCTGGCTCGCCAGCCCGCCGCGTTCATCCTGTCGGGCGGGCCGGCCTCGGTGCACGCGCCCGGCGCCCCGCCGGCCCCGCCTGGGCTGTTCGACGCCGGCGTTCCCGTGCTCGGCATCTGCTACGGCTTCCAGCTCATGGTCCGTGACCTCGGCGGCGTCGTCGCCAGGACCGGCGCGGGCGAGTACGGCGCCACGACGCTGAGCATGGAACTCGCCGGCGCGGGCGCGCTGCTCGGCGGGCTGCCGCAGGCCCAGCAGGTGTGGATGTCGCACGGTGACACCTGCACGCGCGCGCCCGAAGGCTTCATGGTCACCGCCAGCACGGCGGGCACGCCGGTGGCGGCCGCCGAGGACCGCTCCCGCGGGTTCTACGGCACGCAGTTCCACCCCGAGGTCGCCCACACCGAGCACGGCATGGCGATGCTCCGCCGGTTCCTCGCGGCCGCGGGCTGCCGAGCCGACTGGACGGCGCGCAACATCGTCGACGAGCAGGTCGCGCTGATCCGCGAGCAGGTCGGGGCCGGCCACGCGATCTGCGGCCTATCAGGCGGCGTGGACTCAGCGGTCGCCGCCGCGCTCGTGCAGCGTGCCATCGGCGCGCAGCTGACCTGCGTCTTCGTTGATCACGGCCTGCTGCGCGAGCACGAGGCCGAGCAGGTGGAACGGGACTTCGTCGCGGCCACCGGCGTCGACCTCGTGGTCGTAGACGCGCGCGACGACTTCGTCACCGCGCTCAGCGGGGTCACCGACCCCGAGACCAAGCGCAAGATCATCGGCAGGGAATTCATCAGGGCATTTCAACGGGCCGCGCGCGGGATTGCCGGCCGTCAGGGCCAGTCCGGGCATGCCGCGCGCGCCGAGTTCCTCGTGCAGGGCACGCTGTACCCCGACGTGGTCGAGTCGGGCGGCGGAACGGGTGCCGCCAGCATCAAGTCGCACCACAACGTCGGCGGGCTCCCGAGCGAGCTCGGCTTCGAGCTGATCGAGCCGTTGCGGGCTCTGTTCAAAGATGAAGTCAGATCCCTTGGTACCGAGCTTGCCCTGCCTGCGGGCATCATCTGGCGCCAGCCGTTCCCCGGGCCCGGCCTGGCGATCAGGATCGTGGGCGAGGTCACGCCCGAGCGGCTCCGCATCGTTTCCAGGGCCGACGCGATCGCGCGGGAGGAGCTTACGGCCGCCGGGCTAGACAGGCAGATCTGGCAGTGCCCAGTCGTGCTGCTTGCCGACGTCCGGTCGGTCGGCGTGCAGGGTGACGAGCGCAGCTACGGCTACCCGGTCGTGCTCAGGCCGGTGACCAGCGAGGATGCGATGACCGCCGACTGGGCTCGGGTGCCTTACGAGGTCCTCGCGCGGATCTCGACCCGGATCACGAACGAGGTGGCCGAGGTCAATCGCGTCGTGCTCGACATCACGAGCAAGCCCCCAGGCACCATCGAGTGGGAGTGACGCCGCGGATCCCTGGCGGACCCGTCGGTGTCGGTGCCCGGTGCTTGACTGGCGCGCATGATTCGCACCTATTTAGCACCCGCAGATCGCTTGGCGGCTGCGGGCTATGGGAGGCACCATGGTAGCCATGACCATCGCCGAGGCCTGGCCGGCCACCGGCAGCAGCGTGTTCACGGTCGACGACCTGGAACGGATGCCCGACGACGGCCGCCGGTACGAGCTCATCGACGGGGTGCTCGTGGTTAGCCCCGCGCCGAGCGTCGCGCACCAGGTCGTGCTCCTGCAGCTCGGGATAGCGCTCGACGCGGCGTGTCCGGATGATCTTGGCGTCGTGCCCGGCCCCGGCGTTCGGATGTCACACATCACCGAGCTGATCCCGGACCTGATCGTGTGCCAGGCCACCGAACTCGTGGGGCATCGGATCACCGAGCCGCCGCTGCTCGCGGTCGAGATCCGCTCGCCGAGCACGGCGCTGTTCGACCTGAACACGAAGAAGGCCGTGTATGAGCGATTCGGCATTGAGTCCTACTGGATCGTCGTGCCGGACCGCGACAAGCCGCAGCTCATCGCGTTCGAGCTGCGCGGCGGCCGGTACGAGCAGGTCGCGACCGTGGTGGGGGACGAGGTGTTCAGCGCCGAGCGGCCGTTCGCCGTTGAGCTGAGCCCGGCGCGGCTCGTCGCGCGCCTGCCGGCCGGCTGATGGCGCCTGATCGGCGTCGGCTGACGCGGCCGCGAAGGCAAGGCCCGTCAGCGCCAGTTTGTCCGCAGGGTCAACGTCGAGTCGCGGATCGAGGGTAGGCAAGATGGAGGCAATTAGCTATAATATCGGTATGAAAACTGGGCTATACTCTGAGGCGCCGCCAGAGGCTGAGCGGCGGTTCGGGGACCTGATAGGCGCCGTGCGAGCCGTGACACAGCGCCGGCTGAGCTGGGAAGTGACGGCCGACCTGGTGACCGCCCGGCTTCGGGAGCACCTGCCCGGACCGGAGATCCTGACTTCCGAGCAACGCTACGGTGATCCTCTCGGCTATTGTTGCCATCTGCTGCACGCGGAGTCGGACGGCTCGTTCTCCGTCGTCGCCTTGGTGTGGCGGCCAGGCCAGGCCACGCCGATCCATGACCACGTCACCTGGTGCGTCGCCGGGGTGATCCAGGGCGCCGAGCACGAAGAGCGGTACGCGCTGCGCGAGGACGGCTGGCTGGAAGAAATCGGCCGGTCGGTCAACGCCGTGGGCGATGTCGTCGGCCTGGCTCCTCCTGGCGACATTCACCGGGTACGCAACGACTGCACGCAGACGGCGATCTCGCTGCACATCTACGGCACCGACGTGAGCCGCCTGGGCACCAGCGTCCGGCGGGTCTACGACCAGCCAGTGGTGGCGAGCGGGAGCAGCTAGGCCGTCGCGGTGGCCAGCGGCTGACGTTGCGGCTCAGGTCACCCGCGACGGCTCGGCGGGCAGGTCGAGGTACGACCGGTCGGCGGCGACGTGCCGGAGCCGGTCAAGCCCGTCCCACACGTCGGCGAACCGGGTGGCGATCGGCACCGGGCCCAGCCTGAGCCGGTCCGGCGTCCGGTAGTCGCCGATCACGTTGGCGGCGATCAGGGCCTGGCTGAGCTGCCAGGCGTGCGGATGGCGCAGCGTCACGTGGTCGCCCCGGCGCGCGTCGGCGCGGGGCGAAGCCAGCTCGAAGCCGTGCGGCGCGAGCCAGGAGTCGGCTAGCTGGATCAGGTAGCTGGTCAGCGCGATTCCCTTAGCGCGCAACCGCTCGATCCCGGCCTCGGCGAGCAGGCGAACGCCCTCGCGCACCGCGACCGTGCCGGCGATCTGCGGCGTGCCGGTCGCGAACCGCTCGATGCCTGGCACCGGGTTGTAAGCCGGCCCCATCGCGAACTGATCCGACTGCCCGAACCACCCCCACACCGGCTGGGTCAGCTCGCCGAGCAGGTCGCGGCGGACATAGAGGAACGCCGGAGCGCCTGGTCCGGCGTTCAGGTACTTGTACGTGCAGCCGATCGCCAGGTCGGCGGCGCAGGCGTCGAGCTCGACCGGCACGGCGCCCGCGGAGTGGCACAGGTCCCAGAG
>JASIBM010000075.1 GCA_030045175.1 Streptosporangiaceae bacterium
GGCGATCAAGGCCGGCCCGCGGGCGGCCTCGACGTCTTCGTAGTAAGACACGACCCGGCCAGCGACCTTAACCTCGAGCGCGGCGGCCAGGCGCCGGAGCCTGCGGGTGTCCTCGGCGGCGATGACCGGCGCCGTCGCCAGCGCGGCGGCGAACCGCGCCGAGGCGTCCTCCGGCCTGCCGATCGGGGCACCAGCCACGATGAGCCTGCCCCCCTTCCCGCTCGCCCCCGGGGCGCTCTTAGGGCGCCGCCTGCCCTCGTCGCTTCGCTCCTCAGTTAGCGCGGCGCCGCGCCCCTTCGGCTCGCTCGCGCTCGGCTCGCCTTCGGCTCGCTCGCGCAGGGGCTCGCCGCTGCCGGGCCGGTTCTGCGCGATCCACGCGTCGATGCGCTCCCACCAGGCGTAGAGCCACTGCAACTGGCCCTCGTGGTCCAGCGCGCGCGGCACCTCATCGACCGGCACACGCCACCACTTGGCGCGGATGGTCTGATCCATCGGCAGGCTCCGCCAGATGTCGCGCACGCTGACCAGGCGGTCGAGCCCGGCGTGCGCGACGAAGATCACGTCGGCAGCCGGGCAAGCCTCGATGGCTGAGAACGCCCCGCCGCTGCGCGGCGCCAGCAGGTTGGGCATGTCCCTTGCGCGGTCGGCCAGGTCACGGCGGCCGAGTCGCTCGAGCCTGGCGATCCCGCGTTCCCACCGGCCCGGCGTCCAGTTGCCGCCTTCAGGGAAGATGACCAGGGCGCCTGCCTGACCGAGCCCGCTGGCCAGCCGCTCGATTTGCTCGACATAAGTCCGCGAGCCGGTCTTGCTGTGCTGGATGAACACGTTGGGCAGGCGGTTGGTGACCACGTCCAGGCCGGGGTCGAGCTGCAGGGCGGCCTTCATCACCACCCGCGGCCTGCGGCCGTAGACGCTGAGCAACTGCCGCACGAGCAGGAACGAGTCGCCGGGGCCCGCGTGCCGGCTGAGCACGATGACCGGCCGAGCCAGGCGCGCGGCACGTTCGGCCTCGGTTAGCTCCGGCTCTTCCACGATGATCCGCAGCCCGAACGCGCGGGTGGCGCCGCGCTGTACCGAGTCGAGGAACCAGCGCATGATCGCGTAGTGCCGCTCCTGGTACGGCTCGGTGCGCAGGCGCCCGCCGAAGCCGCTGGCGATCCACAGGCCAAGGCACATGAACAGCGCCGCCGTGTCGGCGAACAGCCATACCAGCGCGAAGAACAATAGCCGCAGGCTCCGCATCCGGCCCGGCCTGGACCTGGCGAGCAACTCGACGATCACGCTCAGCAGGGCGAGCAAGGGGAACAGCAGCGCGACGGCGATCGCGATCACGATGGCCAGCGGAGCCAGCACCAGCCGCCGGATCAGCCTTGGCGGGAGCATGGCAGCCATTGTCGGCCCGGTCAGGCCATTTCAGCCACCCCTGGGTTATTGAGCTTGGTCATGAGCCTGGTCATCGGCGCCGTCGCGCGCGCCAAGGTAGTCGGACGAGGCCTCGTACGCCTGCTCGATGATCCCAGCGACCATGGTCTTGTCGCGATAGCGAAGCTGGGACAGGTCCGGCGGCCTTGGCTTTCCCCCCGTGGGCAGCACGTGCACGGTCACGCCGCTCGGCAGCTGCGACATTTCCTCGTGGAAGCGGTGCCTGCGGGCGATCTCGAATGCCACGAGCCCGACCTCCCATGGCCGCTTTGGCGCGGTCAGCGGGTTCTCGATCCGGCCCACTTGCATGACGTACACGGTGGTGGCACCCAGCTGGACCGCCCGGCCCACCGGAATGGAGTTGACCAGCCCGCCGTCGAAGTGGTGCTCGCCGCCGACCTCGACGGGCGGCAGCAGGCCTGGCACGGCGCAGGACGCCAGCACCGCTGGTACCAGCGGCCCCTCGGCGAACCAGGACGCGGTGGCGCGCTCGATGCTCGCCGCAACGCACTGGAACGGCACGGCCAGGTCAGCGAAGTCGGTCGCGGGCAGCGTGTCGGTGAGCATCTTGCGTAGCGGCTCGATCGAGTGCAGGTGCGTGCCTGACCGCGCGAGCCGGATCGCGCGCTCCCATAGGTTCTCGCCGAACGCTTGCCTTAGCGCCTCGCTGCGCCATAGCTCGCCGAGTCGCGCCGCGGCTCCGACCGGCTCGGCGGCCACGAACGCGCCATTGACCGCGCCGATCGAGGTCCCGACGACCAGGTCGGGTGTGATGCCGGCCTCGGCCAGCGCCCTGAGCATGCCGACCTGGTGCGCGCCGAGCACCCCGCCGCCACCGAGCACGAACGCAGTGCTCATCCCGCTCGCCTCGTTCTTGATCACGGTGGGTTGCCGTCGCCTAGACCGGTAAAGCCACCGTGATCATGGCATGGAATGCGGGTAGCCGCGCTTGACTGTCCGGGCGAGAACGCCGAGGGTGGCGCGGATCGCGCCCTCCGAGATAACCGGGAATATCCCGGCCTCGCGCCACGACGGGTCGATGTCCGACCAGTCGTAATACGAGGTGACCAGCGTTCCGCCGTCGGCTGGCTCAAGGCGGTACCCGTAGACGTGGCCGATCGGCGGGCGGATCTGGCCGAGTACCTTCCAGGCGATCTCGCGGTCCTGATCGAACGTGCAGATCGTGACGGTCACGTCGTACTGGCCGAGCGGGTAGTCGTTCAGCGCCTCACGATCCATGTGGACGACGAAGCTGTCGCCAACGCCCGCGACCGGCTTGCCGGTGGCCGCCATCAGCATGCCGGTGCTGTCGATCGCCACGTGCCCGTCCGGGTCGCACAGGACACGGAAGATCTCCGCGGGCTCCGCCTCGATGGTGCGCTGTACCTCTATCCGCTCATCGGTCATGCGCCCATCATGCCGCATACGCCCGTTAGAGCGGGATGTTGCCGTGCTGACCGCGGGCCTGCCTGGCCGCGGCGATCGCCGCGGCGATCGCCTGCCTGGTCTTGGCCGGCTCGATCACCTCGTCGATCACCCCGAGCGCCTGTGCCCTGGCCAGGCCGCCTGACTCGCGCTCGTGCTCGGCCGCAAGGTCCGCCTCGACCTGGTGCCGCTCGTCGGCCGGCGCGGCGGCGAGCGTCCGCCTGTGCAAGATCCGCACGGCGGCGACCGCGCCCATCACCGCGATCTCGGCGCCGGGCCAGGCGAACACCCGCGTCGCGCCAAGCGACCTGGAGTTCATCGCGATGTACGCGCCGCCGTAGGCCTTCCTGGTCACCAGCGTGACCCGCGGCACGCT
>JASIBM010000545.1 GCA_030045175.1 Streptosporangiaceae bacterium
CTGGGCCGGGCCCATCACGGCCGACTTGGCGCTCGGCCAGCTGAACAGGAACCTCGGATCGTACGCGCGCCCGCACATGCCGTAGTTCCCCGCGCCGTAGGAGGCGCCCATCACGATGGTCAGGTGCGGTACCCGGCTGTTGGCGACCGCGTTGATCATCATGGCGCCGTGCTTGATGATGCCCGCCCGCTCGTAGCTGGCCCCGACCATGTAGCCGGTCGTGTTCTGCAGGAACAGGAGCGGCACCCCGACCTGGTTCGCGAGCTGGATGAACTGGGCCGCCTTCTGTGATTCCTCGCTGAACAGCACGCCTCGCGCGTTCGCGAGGATGCCGATCGGGTATCCGTGCAGCCTGCCCCAGCCCGTCACCAGGCTCGGGCCGTAGAGCGGCTTGAACTCGTCGAATTCTGAGCCGTCCGCCAGCCTGGCGATCACCTCCAGCGGGTCGAAAGGGACCTTGAGGTCGGTGGGCACGATCCCGAGCAGCTCGTCGGGGTCGTGCAGCGGCTCGGCGGGGGCGTGGGCGGGGCCGCGGCCAGGCTTGCGCCAGTTCAGCCTCGCCACGATCGAGCGGCCGGTCCGCAGCGCGTCGTGCTCGTCGGCGGCGAGGAAGTCGGCCAGGCCGCTGCGGCGGGCGTGCAGGCCGGCGCCGCCGAGCGACTCGTCGTCGGACTCCTCCCCGGTCGCCATCTTGACCAGCGGCGGGCCGCCGAGGAACACCTTGGACCGGCCCTCGATCATGACCACGTAGTCGCTCATGCCTGGCACGTAGGCGCCGCCTGCGGTCGAGTTGCCGAAGACGAGCGCGATCGTCGGGATGCCTGCCGCCGACATCCTGGTGAGGTCGCGGAAGATCTGCCCGCCAGGGATGAAGATCTCCTTCTGGGTGGGCAGGTCGGCGCCGCCTGACTCCACCAGGTTGACGAACGGCAGCCTGTTCTCGATCGCGATCTGCATGGA
The DNA here is from genome assembly GCA_030045175.1 of Streptosporangiaceae bacterium. Lineage (GTDB taxonomy): Bacteria > Actinomycetota > Actinomycetes > Streptosporangiales > Streptosporangiaceae > Chersky-822. Next base: position 961 of record JASIBM010000545.1, read on the forward strand.
GCGCAGGGACTTGCGCAGCGACCACGGGTTGGTCGCGCCGCCTCGGACGGTCGGGTCGCTGGCGCCGATCAGGCACTCGGTCCCCTCGATCACGCCGATCCCGCTGACGCCGCTGCCGCCGACGGCGAAGCCGGTGCCGTGGCCGGCCAGCGCGGATAGCTCGAGGAACGGCGAGTCCGGGTCGATCAGCAACTCGACCCGCTCGCGCACGGTCAGCTTGCCCCGGTCGCGGTGCCGCTGCACGTACTTGGGCCCGCCACCGCCGATCGCCTTGGCGTGCTCGGCGTCAAGCTCGGCGAGCTTGGCCAGCATCGCCTCCCGCCGCGCCGCGTACTCGGGGCTGGCGGCGTCGACGGAGCTGGCGAGGACGACCACATCGGAACGATATGCCGCCTCAGGCGCCGCCACCACCCGCGGTCGGTCAGTCACTCGCCAGCGGCGCGGCGCTAGGCCAGGGAGCGTCAGTCACGGCCCGCCGGCAGGCTGGCTGCTTGGGTCGCGGGGGCGCAGTCCGTCCATGAGCAGGTCGAGCAGCCGGCCGGCCTGATCACGGCGCTCGGGGTCGGCGGTGGCCAGGGAGATGCCGCTGAGGCTGACAAGCACGTCGCCGGGTTCGACGTCCTGGCGCAGCGTGCCCGCGGCCGCTCCGGCCCGCAGCAGGGTCGTGATCGCGGCGGTGAGCCGGTCACGGCTCTGTGCGAACGGGTCCCCGCCGGAGGCGATGAGCGCGCGCAGCGCGTCGCCCATGCCGCGCTTGGTGGCCATGTAGTCGGCGAAGCGGTCCATCCAGGTGCGCAGGGCCGCCTGCGGCGGCAGGTCACGCAGCAGCTCCGCGGCCGAGTCGCAGAGCCTGGCGAGCTCGCTGCGGTAGGCCGCGTCGATGAGTGCCTCGCGGGTGGGGAAGTGGCGGTACAGCGTGCCGATGCCGACGCCGGCCTCCTTCGCTATCGCCTCGAGCGTGACGTCGGGGCCGTCGCCTGAGAATGCGCGGACGGCGACATCGAGCAGCCGGTCCCGGTTGCGCCGCGCGTCGGCGCGTAGCGGCCGTGCGGTGGTCATCGGTACCTCCGGGGGGAATTAACCGGAGGAGTCTCCGGTTAAACCAAGGACCGGAGGACCCTCCGATTCGAGTCTACCGAGCTTACGTCTTGACCTCGCCCTGCTCAGCAGTGCTCGGGTCAGAACGTAAGCCGAGACGGGACACGTCATGACCGACCGCATCACGACCCCCTTCAACGCCGAGTCGACCGCCGCCGAGGTGATCGCCGGCATCGACCTCGCAGGCCGCCGCGCCATCGTCACCGGCGGCGCTTCTGGCATCGGCATCGAGACGTCGCGGGCCCTGGCCGGCGCCGGCGCAGAGGTGACCCTGGCCGTCCGCAACCTCGACGCCGGCGAGCGCACCGCCGCTGACATCACCGCAAGCACCGGGAACAAGCGGGTGCTCGTCGCCCCGCTTGATCTCGCCGAGCAGTCCTCCGTCGCGGCCTTCGCCGCCGGATGGGAAGGCCCGCTGCACATCCTCGTCAACAACGCCGGCATCATGGCCTCGCCGCTCATGCGCACGCCGCAGGGCTGGGAGATGCAGTTCGCCACGAACCACCTGGGCCACTTCGCCCTGGCCACCGGCCTGCACCGCGCGCTGGCCGCCGCCGGCGGAGCACGCGTCGTGTCGGTCAGCTCGAGCGCGCACCATCGGTCCCCTGTCGTCTTCGACGACATCCACTTTGAGCGCCGCCCGTACGAGCCGTGGCCGGCGTACGGGCAGTCCAAGACGGCCAACGTGCTGTTCGCCGTCGAGGCGACCAGGCGGTGGGCTGGCGACGGCATCACCGCCAACGCGCTGATGCCCGGTGGCATCCGAACCGCCCTGCAGCGGTACGTGTCCGACGAGGAGCTCGAGCAGATGCGCGCCGCCGCGGGCGGTGCCGCGCTGAAGTGGAAGACGCCCGAGCAGGGCGCGGCCACGTCCGTGCTGGTCGCGACGTCGCCGCTGCTCGACGGCATCGGCGGACGCTACTTCGAGGACTGCAATGAGGCCGAGGCCGGCAAGCTCAGCGCCCGCAACGGTGTCGCCGCGTACGCGCTCGACCCTGAGGCCGCCGCACGACTGTGGCAGGTGTCGGTCACGACTCTGACTCGCTAAGCAATCAGCCGGTCCTGGTCCGCACGGCCTCGATCAGATCATCTGGCATCGAGATCTTGACCTTGATGCAGGTGCACGTGCACATCGGGATCCACCTATCGCAAGGTTGTCAGATGCGGATAACTTCGACGCGCTCTCGCCGGGGCCTGCCCGGCTCCTCGGTGAGCCGGGTCATGTCCTCGGTGTCGCTGGTAAGCAGGACGACTGGCCGCCGCTGCGCGAGCGCGACGGTGGCGACCATGGCGTCAAGTGCGCATTGGTGCCCCGACAGGCCGACCCGGCCGAGCAGTTCGCCGGCCGCACGGGCTCGGTCAGCGTCAATCGGGACCACGGTTACCTCGCTGAGGATGCGATGCACCGTCGCGTCGCGAGAACCTCCACGGAGAACTTCTGTCAACGTCGTCGCGGCAACGACCACGTGCCCACCTCTCCTCCGCGCGGTCTCGAATGGATATGTTGCCCTCGGATCGCCTTTGGCCAGCTTCACAAGGCCTTCTGCGTCGAGGACAAGGGAGCCGTCTATGCGTCCTCCTCATAGTCGGGCCAGAGCCGCATCGCCTCTTGGACGCCTTTCTCGTCGAAAGGGCCGAACTGCTCTTGGAGGTAAGCCGACAGGTCGTCAAGCCGGTCGAGCCTGACCTGCTCTTGCACGGCGTCGGTTACGTAGCGGCTGAAGCCGCCTGCGCCGGTGCGGGCGCGGACCGCCTCGGCGAGCTCCTCTGGCATGGACACGCTCACCTTCCTCACCTTTCCTCCGTGCAGCCGGGCGCTCTCCTCGACCACCACCGAGGCTGGCAGCACCGTGGCGATGCACTTGATCACCTGGTCGCGCGGAACGGAGGCAAGCGCCTCCCTGAGCACCCGCTCCAGTGTGCCGAGTTCAGCGGGAACGTCCCGTTGGGAATGAAGGTCGTCTGGGTTGCCTGCCCGGTCGTTGCTACCCATGGTGGCATGCTACCACGGGTAGCAACGACGACGACGGCGCGCCGCGGCGAGTGGGAAGGGGAGCTCAGCGGATGATGGCCTCGAGCTGGTCGAGCGCGAAGTCGAGGTCGTCCTGGCTGATCACGAGCGGCGGTGCGAGCCTGATGGTGGTGCCGTGGGTGTCCTTGACCAGGACGCCGGCCTCCATCAGCCGCTCGGACGCCTCGCGGCCATTGAGCTCGGCGAACTCAACGCCTGCCCACAGGCCGCGGCAGCGAACGTCGCGCACGGCCCTCGCTGGCAGGGCAGCGAGCCTGTCGTTCATGTGCGCGCCCAGCTTGGCCGATCGCTCCTGGAACTCGCCCGTCGCCAGCATCGCGATGACCTCGCGGCCGATCGCGCAGGCCAGGGGGTTGCCGCCGAACGTCGATCCGTGCTGGCCCGGCTTGAAGACGCCGAGGATGTCGGCCGAGGAGACCACAGCGGAGACCGGCACGATGCCACCGCCAAGCGCCTTGCCGAGCACGTACATGTCGGGCACGACGCTCTCGTGCTCGCAGGCAAAGGTCGTTCCTGTCCGCCCGAGTCCTGACTGGATCTCGTCGGCGATCATCAGCGCCCCCCACTGGGTGCACAGCTCGCGGACCCGGCGCAAGAACCCGGCCGGGGGCACGATCACGCCGGCCTCGCCCTGGATCGGCTCGACGAGCACGCCGACCACGCGCTCGTCCATCACGGCGGCGAGCGCGTCGGCGTCGCCGTAGGGCACGAGCCGGAAGCCGGGCGTGTACGGGCCGAACGAGTCCTTGGAGTCCGGGTCGGTGGAGAAGCTGATGATCGTCGTGGTCCGGCCGTGGAAGTTGCCTTCGAACGCGATGATCACCGCCTCGTTGGCCGGCACGCCCTTGACCTCGTAGCCCCACTTGCGCGCGGTCTTGATCGCCGTCTCGATCGCCTCGGCGCCGCTGTTCATCGCCAGGACCATCTCCATGTCGGCCATGGCGGCCAGCTCGGCGCAGAACGGGCCGAACTGATCGTGCTCGAACGCGCGGCTCACCAGCGTGACCCGCTCAAGCTGGCGCTGCGCCACGGCGATGAGGCGCGGGTGACGGTGGCCGAAGTTGAGCGCCGAGTAGGCGGCGAGCAAGTCGAGATACCTGCGCCCGTCTGTGTCGGTCACCCAGGCCCCCTCGGCGTGGGCGATGACCACGGGAAGCGGGTGGTAGTTATGCGCGCTGTGCACCGCAGCCTGGGCCCTGAGCTGCGCGGCCGTCACATCATTCACGGGTACTCCTCGGTTTCGCTTAGCGTCATGCCTTCATCGGAGCTCAAGCGTGCAGCACTTGGGACCGCCGCCGGACTTCTTGAACTCCGACAGGTCCACTGGTACCACGGTGTACCCGGCCGCCTTGATCTGCATGGCCAGGCCGGCGGCCTGCACGGGAAGCACGACGTGGCGGCCGTCGCAGGTCCCGTTCAGGCCGAGCTCGTGCGCGTCATCCTCGCTCGCCTCGATCAGCTCGGTGAAATGCGCGGCCAGCGTGGCCTGGCTGGGGCCGTCGAAGGCGGCCGGGTAGTAGGCCGCCGTGTCCGGGCCAAGCACGAGCAGCGCCGTGTCGAGGTGGTAGAACCGCGGGTCGACCAGTCGCACGCTGATCACGGGCAGGCCATAGAGCGCGGCGACCTCGTGCTTGATCGCCTTGTCCGTCCTGAAGCCGTGGCCGACGATGATCGCGCGGCGGGCGAACACGATGTCGCCCTCGCCCTCGTTGACATGGGCCGGCTCGACCACGGTGGAGTAGCCGTTCGCGCGGAACCAGTTCAGGTACGCCGGGCCCTCGGCGGCCCGCTCCGGGTAGGCGAACCTGGCGCCAAGCACCTTGCCGTCGATGACGGTCGCGCCATTGGCGGCGAAGACCATGTCGGGCAGGCCCGGCTCGGGATCGATCGTGCGGACCGTGTGCCCGAGGCTGGTGTATACCGATCTCAGCTCGCCCCACTGCCGTTGCGCGCTGACGAGGTTGACCGGCAGCGCTGGATCCATCCACGGATTGATCGCGTACTCCACGGTGAAGTGCTCGGGCGGGCACATCAGGAACGTCTTCGCCCGCGCTGGCGCGCCCGCGGGGACGGCGGGGGTCGGCGTCATCGAGCCTCCAGATCAAGATCGATCGTCAAGCCGTAACAGACATACCCGAACGCGGTGGACTTCGCGCGCGTATGCGTGCGGTGTATGCGTGGCTGTCCGCGACGTGAGCCAGCTAGCCTAGCCCGCGCAGGCGAATGACCGCGTCGGCTATCTGCTCGTCGGTGGCGGTGAGCGCCACCCGGATGTGGCGGGTTCCCGCTGACCCGTAGAACTGACCAGGCGAAACCAGGATGCCGATCTCGGCCAGGGCGCTGACGGAGTCCCAGCAACCCAGGTCCGGGTGCGCCGCCCACAGGTAGAGGCCGGCCTGCGAGTGGCTCACCAGCCAGCCCGCCTGTTCGAGCGCTGGCCGCAGTATCTCGCGACGGCGCGCGTATCTCGCGTGCTGCTCGTCCGCGTGGCGATCGTCGCTCAGCGCGGCCGTCATGGCTGCCTGTATGGGAGCGGGAACGATCATCCCGGCGTGCTTGCGGATCTCGAGCAGCTCGGCGACGAGCGCCGGGTCGCCGGTCACGAAGCCGAAGCGGTAGCCGGCCATGTTGGACCGCTTGGACAGCGAGTGCACGGCGAGCAGGCCCTCGTGCGAGCCGCCGCAGACATCGGGGTGCAGCACCGAGAGCGGGTTCTCGGTATAAGCGAGCGAGATGTAGCACTCGTCGGAAGCGACCACGGCACCGTGCTCGCGTGCCCAGGCCACAACCTTTCGCAGGTGCCCGCCGGGCAGCACCCGGCCGGTCGGGTTCGACGGCGAGTTCAGCCAGTACAGCCGCACCGGCCCGGAGCCGGGCTGGGGACCGAGCGAGACCAGCCCGTCGGCGGCCACCGGCCTGGCCCCGGCCATCCGCGCGCCCACGTCGTAGGTCGGGTAGGCGAGCTCGGGATGCACCACGACGTCGCCGGGACCGAGGCCGAGCAGCGTCGGCAAGCCGGCGATCAGTTCCTTGGTGCCGATCACGGGGAGGACGGCATCGGGGTCGACGGTGACCTGGTGCCTTCGTGCCAGCCATCCGGCCGCCGCCTGGCGCAGCGCGCGGGTGCCGGCCGTCGCCGGATAGCCCGGGGCATCCGAGGCAGCAGCCAGCGCCTCGCGCACTACGTCAGGAACGGAATCCACCGGAGTGCCGATCGACAGGTCGACGATGCCGCCGGCATGGGCGAGCGCCTTGGCCCGGTAGGGCTCGAGCGCATCCCAGGGGAAACGGGGCAGTCGTGCGGCGAGAGTCGGCACTCGGCGGTTACGGCGGGCGGCAGGAATCAGTGCGGCTGCGGTGGCAGCGACGCCACCAGCGGGTGATCCCCGTGGATCTTGCCAACCCTGGACGCGCCGCCGGGCGAGCCGATGTTCTGGAAGAAGTCGACGTTGACCCGGTAGTAGTCCTTCAGCTGGGCCGGCACGTCGTCCTCGTAGTAGATCGCCTCGACCGGGCAGACCGGCTCGCAGGCACCACAGTCAACGCATTCGTCCGGATGGATGTACATCATGCGCTCGCCCTCGTAGATGCAATCCACGGGGCATTCTTCGATGCACGTCTTGTCCAGCAGGTCGACGCAAGACTGGGTGATGATGTAGGTCACTTCGTCACTCCTTTTCCGTCCCCACGAGACGCAATCTATCAGCCAAGCTCGATGCTTCCCGGCGGAGCCGGGGAATCCGAGCGAGCCCATCCGCTGGCGCCGTCGGCGGCCGTCCAGCGGTAGCCCGCATACGCCACGTAGCTGATCTGGTACTGCTGCGCGTACGACACCAGCCACGTCGCCATGGCCCAGCCCTGGCGGGTTCCCGCAATGTGCACGATCAGCCCGGGATCCGGCGAAGGGCGGGCCAACTGCGGGCCGAACGTCTGCGCCAGCTCCGTGGTTGCCGCGTCGGTGCGGACCGCGCCGCTGATCTTCTGCGCGTACCAGCACCAGACCGCGTGCGGGTCCTGCCCGGTGAACGCGACGGCCATGTGCGCGGCCATCGGCCCGTACTGCGCGTAGGCAAATCCGTCGGCGCTGTGCTGCACGTCCTGCGCCGCCTGGTAAACCGGCAACCGCTGATATCCGGGAACCTTGACCAGGGCGCCGAAGAACTTCGACGTCGCGTACACCGGATTTTCGAGGTCACGGCGCGGCCCCCAGCCCTCCGACAGCCGCTGCTGGAACACCCCGACGGAGTCGCGGTCACCGTAGTTCAGGTTCTGCAGCTTGGACTCCTGCAGCGCGGCCGCGTACGCCACGGTGACCGCCCTGGCGGGCAGCGCGTCCCGCTGCGCGACGCCGGCGATCGTTGCGGCGATGCCCGCCTGACCGGTGCCGAGCGGGATGTACTCGCCGGCGCCCGCCGCCGTGCAGCCGCTCCCCGAGAGCAGCGGCGCGACCCGCTGGTAGGCCAGGTACCCGCCGAGCACCACGATCGCGGCCATGAGCACGCTTATCCCGGAGATTCTGCGTCGGGCGCGGCGGGCTGTCGGCACAGCACCGAAGTTACCTGCTGGCGCGGTCGCTGAAGTCCGCACACCGTTAAGGCCCCTCATATCGGGCGCAGCGGACTTCCTGAACGGGCCCTTACGCTGGTCGCCGCCAACCCTGGCCACCGGCCTAACCACGCTGGCCACCGGCTACGTTATGGGATCATGAGCGCCAACTCGGAGCCGCATCGCCGGCTTCGCCGCCAGGGGCCAGCGACGCTGCGCGGCAAGCACATCCCGAAGACCACCACGGACCAGCGGCTGCTGGACCGGCGCGGCCCGAGCGACTGGGTGCATACCGACCCGTGGCGGGTGCTGCGGATCCAGGCCGAGTTCGTCGAGGGCTTCGGGCTGCTGTCCGAGCTCGGGCCCGCGGTCGCGGTGTTCGGGTCGGCGCGAACGCCCCCCGGCACCGAGGACTACGACCGCGCGGAACGCATCGGCGCAGGCCTCGCCACCGCGGGCTACGCGGTGATCACCGGCGGCGGCCCCGGGATCATGGAGGCCGCCAACAAGGGGGCGGCGAGCTCCGGCGGCGTGTCCGTCGGCCTCGGCATCGAGCTGCCGCTCGAGCAGGGCCTGAACGATTACGTCGAGATCGGCCTCGAGTTCAGGTACTTCTTTGTCCGCAAGACGGTGTTCATCAAGTACTCCCAGGCGTTCGTGGTGCTGCCCGGCGGGTTCGGGACGCTGGACGAGCTGTTCGAGGCGCTCACGCTGGTCCAGACCGGCAAGATCACCAAGTTCCCCATCGTCCTGGTGGACAGCGGGTACTGGTCCGGACTCACCTCGTGGATCCACGGGACGCTGCTGGCCCAGGGCAAGGTGTCGGCCGCCGATCCCGAGCTGTTCCGGATCGCCGACGACCCCGCCGAGGTCGTGCAGATCATCAAGGACGCGCACGCGAACCGCTCGGACCGGCCCAGCGGCAACGGCCCGGCGGCCTGATTCCCGGGCTGCGGCCCGCCGGTCCGGGATTGCCCGCCAGCCGGAATACGCCATTTGGCCGCTGGCGTGGCACGATTCTTGTGTGCTCGTCGTGCTGCTCATCGTCGCCGCCGCCATCCTGTGCGGCGTGGTCGTCGTCGCCATGGGCCGCGGCGGGGAGTTGGCACGGCAGGCTTCCGACGTCCGGCCCCTGGACGGGGAGATCGTCACCGCCGCCGACGTGGCGCTGCTGCGCCCGCCCGCCGCGCTGTGGGGCTACGACATGCGGGCCACCGACGAGGCGCTGAACATGGTCGCGCGCACGGTGACCGAGCGTGACGTGGAGATCGCCATCCTGCGGCGCCAGATCGCCGACCTGGAGGCGGCCGCGAAGGAGGCACCTGCTGCGGCCGAGCCGCAGGCGCCGGCGAAGCGGCCAGCCAAGGGCGCTTCCGGTCGCCTGCCCCCGCCGTTCCAGCACGGGATCAGCGCGCCGCGGCCGCCAGCGGACGCCCAGCAATGGTCGGCGTGGCAGCGGGCGCCCCAGGCTCCGGCGCCGGCCCCTGCGCCGCTGCCGGAAACCGGTGAGCAGCGGGAGCGGGAGAGGGGGACCGGTTGACCGTCGCGTCAGCAGGCGCGGAACCCGGGCCCGACGGCCTCCCGCGATGCCCGTGGAGCCTGAGCAGCACCGACTATCTCACCTACCACGACGGTGAATGGGGCCGCCCGGTGCGCGATGACACCGGCATGTTCGAGCGGCTCTGCCTGGAGGCGTTCCAGTCCGGCCTGTCCTGGCTGACAATCCTGCGCAAGCGGGAAGGATTCCGTTCCGCGTTCTGCCACTTCGACATCGAGGCCGTGGCGGGATACGGTCCCCGCGACGTCGCGCGGCTGCTCGCCGACCCCGGCATCGTCAGGAACCGGGCCAAGATCCAGGCGGTCATCAACAACGCGCGGGCGGCGCTCACGCTGCCGGACGGGCTGGCCGCGCTGGTCTGGGGCTACGCGGGCGGCCAGGAGCGGGCCCCGGTGACGCTGGCCGACGTGCCGGCCTCGACGCCGGAGTCGCAGGCACTGGCCAAGGAGCTCAGGCGGCACGGGTTCTCCTTCACCGGCCCGGTGACCGCGTATGCCACCATGCAGGCCTGCGGCGTGGTCGACGACCACCTGAAGTCCTGCTTCCGCCGCGGCGCCTACGCCGCCTAGCCCCGGCCACCGCACAGCCCCAGCCCCGCAGTCGCCCGCAGGCAACCTCGCCCGCCCCAGCCCGGCAGCCACCTCACGCAACCGGAAACCGGACAGCCGGGGCGATTGTTCTCCTTGTGTCCGGCCTGGATCATGCCAGACTGGGCATTGGGGGGATGGAGGCGAAATGACCGCGTTCCCGGATGTTCCCCCTGGGGTGGACCCGACCACGCCGAGCCCGGTCCGTCTCTATGACTACTTCCTCGGCGGCACGCACAACTTTCCTGTCGACCGGGAGGTGGCGGAGAAGCTGCGGGCAGCGGTGCCGGATATCGCCGATGCGATGTGGGCCAACCGGGGTTTCCACGGCCGTGCGGCGGTGTGGATGGCCGCGCAGGGCATCCGGCAGTTCATCGACATCGGCTCGGGCCTGCCCACCCGGAACAACACCCACGAGGCGGTGCACAAGGTGGCACCGGA
>JASIBM010000546.1 GCA_030045175.1 Streptosporangiaceae bacterium
CCGGCGACCTCGTCGTACCTGTCGCGCCTGATGTGCGAGTCATGCACGCCGGCCACCTCGATGTCGATGTCGCCGACCTTGACCCGGCCGCGCCTGTTGCTTGCGTTCATCCAGCCGGCCGTCTCCATGCCCGCGCCGAGCTCGGCCCAGGGCAGGTTGGGCACATGCTGGCGGTGCTCGTTGGTGGAGGTGCGCCAGATGTACCTGGCTGGGTTCCTCGGCAGGGGGGCATACAGGTCGTTGGATCCGAATACGAACACCCCTGGCCGCTCGAGCAGCGGGCCGAGCGCGTCGAGCAGCGGGCCGACGGCCTGCGGGTGCGCGATCGAATCGCCCGTGTTCACGACCAGGTCGGGTTCGAGCGCGTCCAGCGTGCGCAGGAACGAGAGCAGCCGGTGCCTGCCCGGGGTCAGGTGGGCGTCGGAGATGTGCAGGATTCGCAGCGGTGCCGAGCCAGGGGGTAGCACGGGTACCTCAAGTCGGCGAAGCGCGAACCAGTTGCGCTCGATGACCGCCGCGTAACCGAGCACGGCGGCGCCAGCGGCGGCGGCCGTGCCGAGCAATGCAGATGGGCGCATCCACATATGGTGCCATGCCCGCGCAGCGAACTGGACCGCCACCGTACCGTAGCTTGACCAACGCGCGGGCAGATCACGGCCGCGGACCAGGTGATCGGCCGCAATCCGGTCGGCGGTTGGCGATCCCGAGCCCGTACGAGCCGCGAAGCCAGGCAGGATTAGCCCCATGTCTGAACTGAAGCAACGACTCCGCGCCGACCTGACCGCGGCGATGAAGGCCCGCGATGAGGTCAGGACCAGGACCTTGCGGATGGCGCTGACCGAGATCTCCAAGGAGGAGGTCTCCGGCGAGACGGCGCGCGAGCTCGACGACGCCGAGATCGAGCGCGTGCTCGCGCGCGAGGCCAAGCGGCGCCGCGAGGCGGCGCAGGCGTTCGGGGACGCTGGCCGGCCTGATCAGGCCAGCGCCGAGCTCGCCGAGGGCGAGGTCCTGGCCGACTACCTTCCCGCCCAGCTCGCGGATTCAGAGCTCGCCGAGCTGGTCAGCGGCGCGATAGCGGAAGTCGGCGCGACCGGACCCGCCGCGATGGGCCAGGTCATGAAGGCCGTGACGCCCAAGGTGGCAGGCCGCGCGGAAGGAGCGCGGGTGGCCGCCGAGGTCCGTCGCCAGCTAGCCGCCAGCTAATGGTGGCCACCGCCACCGCCGCCTCCGCCACCGCCGCCTCCGCCACCGTGGCCGCCGCCGTGCTTCGTGGGCGGCGGCGCCGGCGGCGCCTGGCCTGAGCCTGGCCCGAAGTAAAGCGGCGGGTACACGAAGTCGAGCGGCGGGCCAAGGTCAGCCCTCAGGAAGCTGTACTCCCAGGTCGAGCCAGGTGCCATGTCCCCGAACATCTGGCCGGGGCAGGTCACGTACCCGCCCGGATAGGCGCGGTAGACCGACTGGGGGCAGCCGAGCATGGCGCCGATGCCGGTCGGGTAGCGCGGGTTGAAGACCGAGACGTAGCCGACAAGCGTGGGGGTGTAGCCGGCGAACGCGGCGTAGTAGCCGCCGTTGGCTGTGCCCGTCTTGGCCGCGGCGGGGCGGCCGATCTCACGGCCCGCCGCCGTGCCCGAGACCAGCACGCCACGGAGCACGTAGTTGACCGCGTCGGCGACGCCAGCGGACATGACCCGGTGACAGCCGGCCGACTCGATCGGCAACTGCTTGCCGCTGGCGTCGGTGACCATCCTGATCGCGATCGGATGGCAGTAGATGCCCCGGGCGGCCACGGTCGCGTAGGCCGCGGCCATCGACATCGGCGACACGTTGATCGAGCCGAGCGTGAACGACGGCAGGTCGTCAGCGGGCGGCAGCGAGCCCAGCTTGTTGGGTCGCCCGACCCAGGACAGAAGCGAGGACCCGTTCGCCCTGGTCAGGCCCATGCTCATCGCGGTCTTGACCACGTTGCACAGCCCGACCCTGGACTCGAGCGAGACGTAGAACGCGTTGATCGAGTCGACCGTGCCCATGTAGAGCGGGATGTCGCCGTTCTCGCCGCCGTCCGAGTTGTGAACTTGGAACGGTTCGAGGTACTGGTGCGCGCAGTTCTCGAACCCGCCGACGTACATGCCGTTATGAACCTTTATGGAGTAGCCGAAGGTCAGGCCTTCCTTGAGCGCCGTCACCAGCGTGAAGAGCTTCGATGACGAACCGGTCTGCACGCCTATGCCGCCGTCGTACTCGGAGTTGACCGCGTAGTCAACGCTGTCCTGGCCGCGGCCGAAGCCATAGGGCCGGTCGACGGAGATCGCCCGCACGTCGCCCGTGCCCGGCTGGATCATCACCTCGGTGTCCACGTCGTGGTTCGGGTTCGCGTAGGAGGAGTTCGCCGGCAGCACGTAGTTGACGGCTTCGGTCGCCGCCCGCTCGTCCTGCGCGTTCATCGTGGTGTAGATCTTCAGGCCGCCCACGGTCATCAGCTCGTGGTAGGCCGTCGCGTAGGCGGGGTCGTGCTTCATGACGGACATCACGAAGTCGCAGAAGAACCCGGCGTTGGTGCTGGCGGCGGTGCAGCCGGTGTCTACCGGGGCAGCCGATGGGTGCAGGCCGAGCGGCTGCTTGATGGCCTCGTTCGCGGTCGCCTGGCTGATGTAACCGTGCTCCGCCATGGCATCAAGCACCTCGGCGCGCCTGGCCAGCGCGTGCTGCGGGTACAGCAGCGGGTCGTCGTAGGTCGGGGAGTTCACGATCCCCGCGAGCAGCGCGGCCTGGGTCAGGGTGAGCCGCGAGGGCGGGATCTGAAAGTAGACCCCGGACGCGACCTTGATGCCGTATGCCTGATTGCCGAAGAACGCGGCGTTCAGGTACGCGACGAGCAGCTGCGGCCTGGTCATGTCGTGCATGACGTTGATGGCGATCCGCAGCTCGCGCAGCTTGCGCAGGACGCTATGCGCGGAGCACGCGTTCTGCGCGGCGGCGGTCATCGCGGTCAGCTTGCACGCGTTCTTGACATATTGCTGCGCGATGTCGGACCCGCCCTGCACGTCACCGCCCGAGAAGGTGGCCGTCAGTGCGCGCAGCGTGCCGTGCACGTCAATCGCGCCGTGCTGCCAGAACCTGTAGTCCTCGATCGCGACGATCGCGTTGCGCATGACCGGGGCGATCTGGTTCCAGTGGACCGGGTCCCTGAAGATGTCCCTCGGGTAGTAGGTGGCGATCACGTGCCCAGACGCATCGAGCAACTCCGATTGCGACGGCACCTGGCCGAGACCTGCCACGGGCAGGTTGTTGAACGTCTTTGAGATGTCACTGATCGTCAGGCCCGCCGCGCCTACCACTGGCAACGTGGCCGCGGCGGTCAGCAGGCCAGCCCCAACGGTGACCGCCGTGAGCGTGCAAATGGTCTTGATGCCGGCGTGGCGGGGTCGGTTTCGCACGGGCAACAGGTTACGCTGCCTCGCGTGCCAGCCATGGGAGGACATCAGAACAGGACGATTTCGGTGACTCGGCCCTATGGCGGCGGGCCAATGATAACTCGCAGTCGCCGCGCGGCTACTCAGCGCTAGGTGTATAGTCCATCAGGGCTATACAGGAAATGGGTCGCCCGGGGGCTAGCGTAGCGAGCCAGAGTTCCGTAAGTTACTCTTTCGCGACCATCACAGTTGGGATGAGCCGTCAGGCCAGATCCCTGGGTACCGCAGCGAAGCGCCGCCGGGCGTGACGACCCGCTCGCGGGCGTGACGATCAGGAGGAGTTGGGCCACATGTGGATCACCGATTGGACCGCACGTGCCGCGTGCAAGGGAACTGACCCTGACGAGCTCTTCGTCCAGGGCGCGGCGCAGAACCGGGCCAAGCTGATCTGCCGGGGCTGCCCCGTCCGCACCGAATGCCTGGCCGATGCGCTTGACAATCGCATCGAGTTCGGCGTCTGGGGCGGGATGACCGAGCGCGAGCGGCGGGCGCTGCTGCGCCGCAGGTCGGACGTTGTCTCCTGGCGTGACCTGCTGGAAAGCGCTCGGGATAAGTACGAGAGCGTCGCCAACGAACTGGTTGCCAGCTAACTCACTCGGCACCGATCCGGTCGTTACCTAATCGA
>JASIBM010000007.1 GCA_030045175.1 Streptosporangiaceae bacterium
CGAGTCGGTCAGCCGCCCGAAGTAGTGGCGCGAGAGCTGGTCGGCGCGGTAGGCAGGCAGGCCGAGCGCGGCCACGGCGGCGCGGCGAGCGTCGGCGTCCAGGTCAGCCAGGTGCTGTGCTGGTCGCTGGCGCGGGCGCTGTGCTGACCCAGGGGGACCCTCTGCTGGCCGGGGGGCACCCCCGGGCCCCCGATGGCCCGGATCCCCCCGCAGCTGAAGAACTCGCACCGAACTCCTCGCCGGAATAGCCACAGTTGCCGCGTGATCGGCCTGATGTGGATAGATTTCGTTGCTATGCAGAGCATGCGTGGCAGGTCAGGTCACCCCAGGATAGCCGCCCACCCAGGACAGCCGGTCACGCTGCTCGACAGTGAGAGCCCGTACCGCAGCAGACGGCTGGTCGTGGAGTACGACGGCTGGACCTCCGCCGCCTATATGTACGACGCGACCGACCCGATCGCCGCCACCTGGCTCGCCAATCATCGCAAGGCCCCGGCGGACATCGACCTCACCATGCTCGACGCCGGCCAGGCGCCCGAGATGCCAGAGGGCTACACCAAGCACCCCGACGGCCGCGAGCCCCTTGACGCGCAGGCGCTGCGCGCGGTCTGGTTCGAGGAGGGCGACGGGGTGGCCCTGTTCGAGGGCTACGAGTTGCTCGCCGTCATCCCAGGCTGGTCGAACATGTCCAAGGGCATGCCCGGCTACAGCAGGGACGTGATCGGGCAGACGCCGTTCGGCTGGGCGCTCGACGATGCCATCGCCGGGCTTGGCCAGCGGGTGGCCGAGGCCACGGACTTCTGGCGGTGGCGGCTCGATCCCAGCGCCTGGGACCAGTTCAGGCAGGGCATGCTCGGTCACCTGCTCGACCGGCTCGGTCCCGGCGCGCGTTACTGGGACGTGTCGGGCGGCAGGCAGCCGCTGGTCGGCGTGTCCGAGCGGCCGCCGACCGGCCGGCGCTCCTTCACCGTGCTCACCACGGTCGGGATGAGCTGCCAGCGCATGCCGGTCGTCGAGCAGACCGGCGCTGGCGCCAGGTCGAGGTCCAAGGTCGAGCTTGCCGTGGCCACGACCATGCCGGCCAACCAGGTGGGCACGATCTTCAGGTGGCTGGCGCAGTACCCGTGGCACGAGGTGAGCTGGCTGAGCAGCGGCCAGACGCTGCCCTGGTATCAGGGGACGGCCACGTTCCCGCTGGGCGGCGGCCACGAGGCCGTGCTTTTCCTCGACAACCCGTCCAGGCTGCTCGGGCCCGACGTGCCTGACCTGTCCGGGTTCACCGTGGCCAGCGAGCCGGTCAAGTGGCTGTGGCTCATTCCGATCTCGAACCGAGAGCGCCTGATCGCCGAGAGCCGCGGCGCGGCCAGCCTGATCAATCAGATGGCATCGCAGAGCCGGAGTTGGGTGGTCGGCTAACTCCGGGCTGAACGGGCAAGGCGAGCGGGAAGACCGCGCGATCGAGCCAAAGGCGGCGCCCTGAAGGGCGCCCGGAGGCGAGCGGGAAGATCAGCGCGTCGGCAGGAAGACGCTCATCAGCAGCCAGGACACCGGCGCGACCATGAGCAGCGAGTCCAGCCGGTCGAGAGCGCCACCGTGGCCGGGCAAGATCGAGGACATGTCCTTCGTCTCAAGCTCGCGCTTGATGGTCGACTCCACCAGGTCGCCGAGGACTGCCGCCGCGGTGGCGCCAGCGCCGAGGATCAGGCCGCTCCACCACGAGCCGTGCAGCATCAGGGTCATCCCCACCCCGCCCGCGGCCAGGCAGAAGATCGCCGACCCGGCCAGGCCCTCCCAGGTCTTCTTCGGGCTGATCGCGGGCGCCATCGGATGGCGGCCGAACAGGATGCCAGCGAAGTAGCCACCGGAGTCGCAGCAGACGGTAAGGATCACGAACAGCAGCACGCGGTACTGCCCGTCGGGCTCGGCCAGCATCAACGCGACCGTCGCCGCGATCGTGGGCAGGTAGAGCACGGCGAACGCCCCCGCTGTGATGTCGCGCACGAAGCCGTCGGTGCCAGCGGGCAGCCGCCACACCAAGATCGCGATGAACGTCACGACGAGGGCGGCCATGGCAGGCAAGGCGCCCCAGTGGTATGCCACCGCGACCATCGCAGCACCGCCGGCCGCGACGGGGATGAGCGGCAGCTTGACCTGCTTGCTCGCGAGGGCCGTGCTGAGCTCCCACAAGCCCGCTCCGACCAGCGCCGCCACGAGTATAAGGAAAGTGACCTTGACCGTCAGCAGGGTGAGGACCACGAGCCCGCCCAGGGCCACTCCGACCGCCAGCGCGACTGGCAGGTTGCGGCCGGTATGGATGGTCCTGCGCTCGCTCACGCGGTTTGCCTTCCCCTGAGGGCGAGATTGCTCGTCTTTGAGAGGTAAAGCTATACCTTGAGCTCAGCTGAACTTGATCTGACCTTGGCTGGCCGCTAGCGACTGCGGCTAGACCTCCAGCAACTCCGCTTCCTTGTGCTTGAGCAGCTCATCGACTTGCGCCACGTATGCCTGCGTGAGCTTGTCTAGCTCGCCCTCGGCGCGTCGTCCCTCGTCCTCGCCGGTGTCGCCGTTCTTGACGAGCTTGTCAATGGCGTCCTTGGCGTGCCTTCGGATGTTCCTGATCGACACCCTGCCATCCTCGGCTTTGTGCCTGGCGACCTTGATATAGTCCCTGCGCCGCTCCTCGGACAGCTCAGGGAAGATCACGCGGATGATCGTGCCATCATTCGACGGGTTGACGCCTAGGTCGCTGTTGCGTATCGCCCTTTCGATCGCGGACAAAGATGCTTTGTCGAACGGCTGGATCACGACCATTCTCGGCTCTGGCATGTGGAACGACGCCAGCTGATTGACTGGCGTCTGGGTTCCGTAGTACTCGGCCGTGATCTTGTTGAACATCGACGCATGCGCGCGGCCGGTCCTGATATTCGCAAAATCCTCTTTGGCGACCGCGACGGCCTTCTCCATTTTCTCCTCGGCCTCTAGAAGAGTGTCGTCAATCATTGCGGCTCCTCAGTATTGCGAACTTCTCAGTGCCCGTCTCAGTTCAGCGCAGTGCCCGTCCTTGCCGTGCCTGGCCCTCACGCGCCCGCCCGTTCCTCCCGCGGCCGTTCCTGCCGATCAGCGTGCCGATCCGCTCCCCGCGGACGGCTCGCACCACGTTGCCCGTGCCCAGCAGGTCGAACACGACGATCGGCAGGTCATTGTCCATACACAGGCTAACGGCTGTCGCGTCCATGAACTTCAGCTCGCGACGAAGCACCTCGCTGTAATCCAGTTCTTCGATCAGGTCCGCGTCCGGCGTCTTGCGCGGGTCAGCGTCGTAGACGCCGGCGACCTGGGTGCCCTTGAGCACCGCCTCCGCTCCGATCTCCAGCGCCCGCTGCGCCGCGCAGGTGTCGGTGGAGAAGAACGGGGCGCCAAGGCCCGCGCCGAAGATCACGATCCGGCCCTTCTCCAGGTGCCTGATCGCCCGGCGGGGTATGTAGGGCTCGGCCACCTGGCCCATGGTGATCGCCGTCTGGACCCTGGTCTCCACGCCGAGCTTCTCGAGCACGTCCTGCAGGGCCAGGCAGTTGATCACGGTGCCGAGCATGCCCATGTAGTCGGCACGTGAACGATCGATCCCGCTTGCCGACAACGCCGCGCCGCGGAACATGTTCCCGCCGCCGACAACGACTGCCACCTGAACGCCGAGCCGGGTGGCGTCCCTTATCTCGCGGGCCAGGTGCGAGACGACCTCGGGTGCGATGCCAAGGCCCGCTCCGCCCGCGAAAGCCTCACCGGACAGCTTGAGCACGACGCGGTGCCAGGACGGCAGCTCGTCGTCCCTGACGGCCTCAGGGCTAGCCGCCTCGCGCCCGCCGGCCCGGCCCGCGCCATCGCCCGACCCGGCGGCGTCAGGCATGGCGGGCCTCCCTCGCCTCATAAGCCACCGGGCACGAGCTCAACTGGCCTGGCCGATCTGGAATCGGGCGAAGCCCTTGACCGTCGCGCCCGACTCGGCGAGCAGTTGCTTCACCGACTTCTTCGGATCGCGCACCGATGGCTGCTCGACCAGCACGACATCCTTGAAGAACGCGTTCAGCCGGCCCTCCACGATCTTGGGTATCGCCTGCTCTGGCTTGCCCTCGTCGCGAGTCACCTGCTCGGCGATCCGCTGCTCGTTGGCGACCACGTCGGCGGGAACCTCGTCCCTGGTGATGTACTGCGGCCGCATGGCGGCGACCTGGTGTGCTACGTCGAGCGCGACGCCGGCGCCTGCCTCGTCGATGTCGACGAGCACGCCCAGGCTGGGCGGCAGCCCAGGATCGGACTTATGCAGGTAACTGACGATGTAGCCGCCTGCGTAGGCGGCGAACCTGCCGAGTTCCAGCTTCTCCTTGAGGGTCGCGCTGGCTTCCTCGATCAGGTCGGCTGCGGTCTGCGCGTCCCTGACCGGCAGGCCGAGCACGGCGAGCCGGTCGGTGACGCCCGCCGCCAGCGCCGCTCGCGCGATGTCGGCAGCGACCTGCTGGAAAATGTCCGTCTTCGCGACGAAGTCGGTCTCGCAGTTCAACTCGAGTAGCACGCCAGCGCTGTTCCCCGTCAGGGCGGCGGTAACCAGCCCGTTGGCCGCCGTGCGGCCGGCCCGCTTGCCGACGTCCTTGGCGCCCTTGATGCGCAGCGCCTCGACCGCGGCCTCCATGTCACCATCGGCCTCAACGAGCGCATTCTTGCAATCGAGCATTCCGGCCCCGGTCAGGTCGCGGAGCCGCTTCACGTCTGCGGCGCTGTAGTTCGCCATGTCCTCTTCTCTCGCAGTTTCTGGGTCATAACCGGCTCGCCGGCGTTACCCGTGCTCAAACTCGCAGGGCCCGGCCTGGCGCGCCCGGCTCCGCTGGCTGTCGCCCTGATCAGGCCTCGGTCCCCGACGTGTCCGCGCCGTTCGACTCGGCAGCGCCGACCTCGACAGCGCCAGCGTCGGCGGGCGCTGGCGCGGCGGATTCCGGCGCTGCGGATTCCGGCGCTGCGGATTCCGGCGCTGCGGGCTCGGGCGCTGCGGGCTCGGCAACCGCCACTTCGGCCTCTAGCGTGTCAGCGGCGCTCGCTCCGGCAGGCGCGCCGTCGGCCGTCGCCTCGGCCTCAGCGGCCTGGGTCCCGGCGTCCGCTGACCTGCCCTCCAGCAGTTCGCGCTCCCACTCTGCGAGCGGCTCGGCGTCGCCTAGCTGGCCATCACCTTGTGGCTTCTCCTCGCCCGTCGCCCGGCCGGCCCGGGCGATCAGCCCGTCAGCCACCGCGTCGGCCACGACCCTGGTGAGCAGGGCCACGCTGC
>JASIBM010000547.1 GCA_030045175.1 Streptosporangiaceae bacterium
CGCCATTCATCCGGCGAGAACGATCATGGTCTGTGACGTGAGATGACCAAGTGACCCATGGGACGAGATCTCCGGCCAGCGTCCTGCCCGGTCGGGCCGCCGCAGCGCTGCCGCGGTGCAGTCGCCTCGCGGATACCTTCGTGCGCTGCGCAGGCGGATACTGGAGACCATGAACGCGACCATGGCGGACGGCATCAGGATTGAGAAGATCCGGCGCGCCCGGCGCTCCGGGCCAGCTTGCGTGAGCACCCAGGCGACCGTCGCCGATATGGACATGCACGGGAACCTGATAGTTCTCGAACCGGGCACCAACGACTGGGTCTGCGTCCCTGGGGATCAGAACATCGTCGGGGCGGCAGACATGTGCCTGGACCCGATGGGGATGATCTGGATGCGGGACCTAATGGCCCGCAAGCCGAGGCCGAGCAACACGTCGCCCGGCCTGATTTACATGCTAAACGGAGCACTTCAGCACAGCTTTACCGATCCGTTCGACACATCAAGCCCGCCAGTCCCCATCGGCCCGCACTGGATGCTTTTGTGGCCGTTCGACGCGGATGCTGCCGGGATCGGAACCGTCATGCGTGACGGCGGCACGATGATCATGTTCGCCGGCACGCCATACGCTCACCTGCACATTTGCGGCTCGCCGTGGGATGGCAAGGAGTATCGCGCCGGCGACCGCGCCGTCTGGACGATGACCTACGCCCGGCCTTAGCCCCTGGGCCAGGCCGTCCGCTGGCTGCTGACTTCCTTGCGTCTCATGCGCCACCGTCCGCCGCCGTTCACCACCGGCCTCAGCCTGCGGTTACGGTCAGGGTGAGTGGCCCTCCGGGCACCGGGTTCGCGCCGGGGCCGTAGGCCGTGGACATCTGGGCGGCGTTGTTGATCGAAAATGCTATGGGATAGGTTCCAGGCTGCAGCGTCCCGTTAATGGTGACGTACTCAGTCACAACGCCTTGATCATCGAAAGCTCCTCCGATGATCCCGGAAATGGCATTCCCCTGCGGATCATAGACTGTGACAGAGATTCCGTCGACCGGCGCGTAGCCCGGTGTCAAGTTGATCGTCATCGTGAGCTGCAGGAAGCCGGTCTGGCTCGATGACACCGACGCCGGGCTGATGCTTGCGCTCGCCGCCCTCGGGGCAGAGGCATTCGGAACCTGGCGGATCATGAAATGCGGGTCGGGCGCGCCATAATCCGGCCCGTAGAGCGAGACATCGCCCATGCCGTCGACGACCGCGATGCCCGTTACCTGACAGACCTCCATCATCCAGTTAACCTGTATCGGCACCGTGAACGTGTCGCCTTTCACCACCGGCTTGGTCTGCGTCTGCGTGCACGTAGCGCCATTGGGCGTGAACGTGTCCAGGTAGATCCTTCGCACGCCGCGGCGCTCCCCGGAGACCTTCATAGAGAACTGGATGGTATAAGACTGCTGCGCTGACCAGTTGTCGACCGGGTTCGGATCGGCGCTGAATGAACTTGCCCGGACGACCTGGTTCGACGTGACCGTTACCGGGACCGCGTTCAACCTGCGGAAAGTGGCGGTGTTCCCGGCCGCGTCGGTGAGCGTCAGAGCCGAGACGACCCACCTGCCGAGCGGCGTTCGGGCTGGAAAGGTCACCCTTATTCCGCATTGCATATTGGTCGGATCATTGTTTGGCATGAAGCCGCACTGAGCCTGGCCGAGCGCTCTGTTCACCGGGATCCTGACGGAGATCGTCCGGCCATGTGGGCCAGCCAGTCGCATGCTGGCGCGGTAAAGGCCGGCCGGGCTGTCATAGGCGCTGAACGTATAGCTGGCAGATCCACCGTGATGCCCGGTGACGTAGACGTAAGGCGTGCTGACCCCGGCGTTGTTGGGCACGAGGGCGAGATCGCCGTAGCTGGGTGCACTCCTGTCGACGAGTTCGGTGGCGACAAGGCTGGCGTGGAAGCCGCTAAGCTGCGCGGCCGGCAGGGTGAGGCTGTCTCGCAGGTCGTCGTGCGCCGTGAACCGGATGACCTGCCACTTCGCTGGGCTGACCTGAGCGAACTGGGGCACGTGGAAGGTATAGCGGTACCTGGAGTTCTGTGCGGTCCCCGAACCATTAACCCCTCGACCGCCGTGCAAGGCGAAACTGACGGTGAACACCAGGCTCGCGAACTTGCCGGACTTTCCCGGCACGCCGAGCACGAGCTTGCCCGCCACGTTGCGCGCCCCGGGCGCTGCATCGGTTACCCGCCAGGTCAGCTTCGCCCTTGCGGTCCCGGATGTCGCGTTCACTTTCGCGGCCGACCAGGCGAGCGCCGCGAGCCGCAGCGGCGCGGCAGTTTGTGCCGCGCTCACGGTCCCGGCCCAGGCCGCCGGGCCGGCCGTGACGGCCATCGCCGCCACTGCCGCGACGACGCCGGAGATCGCACGACGGTACTTGGTCTGCCTGCAATTAACCATGCGCAAGAATAACCACCTTGTGCCGATACCTGGCAAGACCTAGCATCATGACAGCCGGGATAAGTGGTCCATTCCAGGAGAGACATCAATGCGCAGCAAAAGCCTGAACATCGCGGGGGCATGCGTACTCCTCACGGCAATCCTGGCCGCGACCGCGGCGCCAGCGGCTGCGGGTGTGGCGTCATCGGCGCCTGTGCTTTCCCGGTCACCTCACTCCGCGCCGTTGCGCGCACCGCGTCCGCGTGCCGTCGCCGGGCTCCCGGCCTGGCAGGTAGACGTCCAGCTCCCTCCCGACCTGGACCAGCCAAACGGCGAGATCCCGTCCGGCATCTCCTTCAGCGACGTCGAAGCGGTCGGACCGCACGACGCATGGGCGGTGGGCACCAGCGGCCGGTTCATGCAATGGTGGGCTCGTCCGGTGGTCTGGCACTGGCACGACGGGCGGTGGCAGGCCGCGGCGATGCCGCCGTGGCTGGACGGGAGCAGGGTAGGCGGCTGGGTCAACCAGCTCCAGGCGGTCGGCGGCAGCTCACCGGCCGACGTGTGGACGATGGGTGTGTATTACCTGGTGACGGAGACCATCGTGCGGGCCGTGCACTGGGACGGGCATCGCTGGACTAGGTTCGCGGTCCCGTCGCCGCGCGCACCATTCGGCTCACCGCAGATCAACTCGTTGCTCTCCTTCGGCAAAAAAGGCGCCTGGGCCTTCGGCTGCTCATGCGACCTGACTTACTCTCCCGGCTACGCGGCGCCCTACATCGTCAGGTTCCGGCACGGGGCCTGGCACAACGTCACGCCTCACGGGCTGACATCCGGCGCTATCTGGACCGCGTGGGGTAACACGCCCTCCGATATCTGGGCCGTCATGACAGACCCGAATACCGGCAGCACGACCCTGCTGCACTGGACCGGCACGTCATGGCACAGGTTGCCGGTCCCGAGGTTCGGGAGCGCCAGGCATCCCGTGTTCTTCAGCGGCGGAGGCGGAATCGTCACGACGAGCGACGGCGCCGTCTGGCTCGCGGGCACGGCCAGCACTGGCGCCGCGGCCATTGCGCGCCAGCGCAACGGCCACTGGGCGCTCACCACGCTGCCCGTGACAGGCCAGCTCGGGCCGCTCGTGCCTGATGGCAAAGGCGGATTCTGGTCCGCCCTGAACGGAACTCCAAGCGAGATCTGGCACTACGCCAGCGGTCACTGGTCTCGCGCCGCCGATCCGCTCGGTATCTCGGGCAGCTACTTCATCACCTGGATGGCCCACGTGCCTGGCGGACTGACCAGCCTCGCGATCGGCGGCGACCAGCAATACGAGCTGCTCCTGCACGGCTAAGCCGACTGGAGTTGCCGCGTGCGAGCACGGCCGCTCGCGTCACGCGGCCTTGCTGGGCGCAGGCGCCCGCCCGCAATCGCCCGGGCGGGCGCCTGGCCGAGCAGCGCCTGGTCTCACCAGCCGTGATCGTCGTCGCTAGCTAGCCGCGAGCCAGGCAGCGGACCTGGCTAGCGGTGCACGAGCTTAACGAAGATGCCCACCGGGCTGAGGACAAGGCCCTCCTGCATCAGGATGCGTGCCGCGACCATGCGCTTGGTCTTCTTGATGATGTTGCCCAGGTTCACTGTCAGCGTGTAACCACCAGGCAGCCCTCCGTGCTGGTTCAAGGCGGCGATCTCCTTCGCGGGCAACGCCCCGCTGAAGCTGGTCTGCGGTCCCTTCAAGTTGACTGTGAACAC
>JASIBM010000548.1 GCA_030045175.1 Streptosporangiaceae bacterium
ATCACTCCCCCGCTTGTCCGTAGCTTTCCCAGCGGGGCCAGCACCTGCGTCAGCCGCGCCGTCAAGTCGGCAAGGTCCAGGCTGGCGCCGGTGAACGCCGCGAGCGATAGCTCGACGCTTCGGTACCGGCCTGCGATGAGCTGGGTCACGAATGGCGCACCCGCGATCTTGACCTTGGGTGGCGGCGAGCCCGCTAGGCTCGCCATGGTCACCCGCCTGGCGACCAGGCGCGCGGCGAGCACGGCGAGCCCCCGGTCGGCGGCGATCAGGACGACGATGACCACGACCAGGGCGACGAGCGTGCGGGTCATCTCACCCGCCGGCGAACGGCGGCAGCACCTCGATCACGGCGCCCTCAGGCAGCGTGACCGACTCCGGCGGGCGCGTTCCTGCTGGATGCCCGTTGATCAGGAACGACGAGCGGGCCAAGACGAGGCGGTACCGTTCGGCCCGGTCGTCCCCCCGGCCCAGCCCCGCGGGGGGTTCCGGGGGGTCGCCCCCCCGGGCCAGCACAGTGGCGCGGCCCGCCGCGAGCGCGTCGGCCAGCGTCAGCGCCTCTACCACCTGCTCCGTGACGCCGGCCGCCTCCTTGGCGGCGGCCCAATAGCGCAAGGTCACAGTGGCCATGTCAGCTATCCTCGCTCCTAGTGACTCAGATACCGGAGGTGTCGGCTGGTGAGCAAGGTGCTCCTGCTCACCGGAACGACCGAATCGGCTGCCGAGATCTTGCCGTCGCTGAGCCTGCTTGACCATACGGTACGGCTAGCACCCGCCGTCGCGGACTCGGCGACTGGCTGGTCAGATGGCAATCATGGCCAGGCTAGCCAGTCGGTACCCGACGTCGTGCTCGTCGACGCCAGGCGTGATCTGGTCCGAGTCAGCCAGCTCGTGCGGCTCCTGAGCCCGACGGGCACCCCGCTGCTCGTGATCATCAGCGAGGGCGCCTGGGCGGCGGTCAGCGCGGACTGGGGCGCCGACGACGTCATCTTGCACTCGGCCGGGCCCGGCGAGGTCGAGGCCAGGATACGGCTGGCCATCGGCCGTGCCGCGATCGCCGCTAGCGGGCAGGCCAGTGGACCGGCGGCCGGCGCAGAAGAGGTCAGGTCTGGCGAGCTCAGCATCGACGAGGCGACTTATTCCGCGAGAATCCGTGGCGTCGCGCTCGACCTAACCTTCAAGGAGTTCGAGCTGCTCAAGTTCCTAGCGCAGCATCCGCGGCGGGTGTTCACCAGATCACAGCTGCTGCAGGAGGTGTGGGGCTATGACTACTTCGGGGGCACCCGGACCGTTGACGTGCACGTGCGGCGGCTGCGCGCCAAGCTCGGCGCGGAGAACGAGGGCCTCATCGGCACCGTACGCAACGTCGGGTACAGGTTCGTGCCAGCCAAGGCCGCCCCGGCCAGCCCACATGAGGCCAGCGCAGATGAGGCCAGCCCACATGAGGTGAGCCCACATGAGGCCAGCCCACATGAGGTGAGCCCACATGAGGCCAGCACAGATGAGGCCAGCCCACATGAGGCCAGCACAGATGGGGCCCGAGCATGATCGGCTTGCATAGCTCCGAGCGACTGACCGACGAGCGCGTGGCCGCCGTGCTGGCCATGGTCGCGCTGGCGACGGAGGAAGACGGGGTCGCACCGCTGTCCGAGCACGTGATGCTGCACCTGCGATACGGGGGCGACCGGCAGGCACGCAACCTGATTCTCGAGCAAGACGATGAGGTGATCGGTTACGCCCACCTCGATCCGACCGATCCGGTGGCCGGGCCTAGCGCAGAGCTTGTCGTCCATCCCGCGCACCGCCGCCAGCGGCTCGGCCTGATGCTCGTGCGCGCGCTCGTCGCCGAGGCGGGAACGGGCCCGCTGCGGCTGTGGGCGCACGGCGACCTGCCTGCTGCCTCCAGGCTCGCAGCCGCGGCCGGCTTCGTCCGGGTCAGGGCACTGTGGCAGATGCGGCGTTCGCTGCAAGCGCGGCTGGGCAAGCCGCAGTTCAGCGACGGGATCACGGTCCGGACGTTCGAGGTAGGCAGGGATGAGGACACCTGGACCGCGCTCAACGCGCGCGCGTTCGTCCGCCATCCCGAGCAAGGCGCGTGGACGAGGGCGGACCTCGACCTGCGGGAACAAGAGCCATGGTTCGACCCGGATGGCTTCTTCCTGGCCGAACGGGGACCTCGGCTCGTCGGCTTCCACTGGACGAAGATCCACGGCAAGGACGGCAAGGCGGGCAAGGAGGGCGACCACGAGCATCAGGCGATGGGCGAGGTCTACGTCGTCGGAGTAGACCCGGACGAGCGTGGCACCGGCCTAGGCCGTGCGCTCACCCTGCTCGGCCTGCGCTACCTGCGCTCCCGCGGCTTGTTCCAAGTCATGCTTTACGTCGATGAGACCAACACGGCCGCGATCGGGCTGTACGAATCGCTCGGCTTCACCCACTGGGACACCGACGTGATGTTCGCCAATGTTCCGTAAGCCGAATGTTCCGTAAGCTCAAGACTTCGGATCGCCAGCGCAAATGCCGCTTTTAGGCTATTTCGATCATGCTCGTGACCTGCCCGGCAGGCCGCACCCGGCAGGGCCACGCCCGGCAGGGCCACGCCCGGCAGGGCCGCACCCGGCAGGGCCACACCCGGCAGGGCCGCACCCGACAGGGCCGCACCCGACAGGGCCGCACCCGACAAGGCCGCACCCGGCAGCCGCCCGTTTCATCACCATCACCCCTTTAGTCCCGCACTCCGTGCCGCCACCATCCCTGGTCAATGTGCCATCCACCCGGAAGGACCGGACCAACTCGCCATTCATCCGGCGAGAACGATCAAGGTCCGTGACGTGAGATAGCCAAGTGACTCATGGGACGAGATCTCGTCCGGCCACAGGTCCTGCCAGTCCGGCCACAGGTGCTGCCAGTCCGGCCACCGCAGGCACCAATGCCTATGGTACCCGAAATGCCCGGCTTACCCCGTTCAGCGGGGCTTCCGGTCCGGGCGGATCGACGGCGAGCACGCCTCGTCTACGGCGCGACAGATGATTGAGCTGACCATCATGCAGGCCTGGTATCACCATGACGGCTGACGACCCAGCCGACGCGATCTTCGCCCGCGGGGTCAGCTCGCGGGGTCGCTCGGTGCTGCCTGGCCGTCGGGCGAGGTGCCGCGCGGGTGACGCAAGCCGAGCACGGCGTCTATCTCGTCGTCGGTCAGCGGCCGGTCCACGGCTGCCACCGCGCTGAGCACGTCGGCGACAAGGTCGATCTCATCGAGCGCCACGGCGTCGTGGATGCGATGGTCAACGTCTTCGCGCACCGATCCACCTCGTCTCTCCGAGCTGCTTCCGACCTACCAAGCCAGGCTACGGGGCGGCGAGCTCGTCCCGCATGACCCATCAGAACCATTTCCCGCATAGGCCGGCCCGGTGGACTGCGCCCTACCGCCAGCGCGCCATCCGGTGCCGATCCGCCCGGTCCACGTACCTGTCCGGGGTGCTGCCGAAGCGCTCGCGATCGGCGTCGGTCAGCTCTCTGATCACCCGGCCAGGCACACCAGCCCACAGCACACCGGACGGAACGTTCGTGCCCTGGAGCACCACCGCGCCGGCGGCGATCAGCGAGCCAGCCCCTATCCTGGCCCGCCCGAGCACGATCGCCCCGATGCCGATCAGCGAGCCCTCCCCCACCTTCGCCCCGTGCACCGTGGCGTGATGGCCCACGGTCACCCGAGGCTCGAGCACGGCGGGCTCGCCCGCGTCCACGTGTATGCAGCACAAGTCCTGGATGTTGCACGCCTCGCCGACGCAGATCTCGGCGTCGTCGGCCCGGAGCACGGCGCCGTACCAGACGCTCGCGGCGCGCCCGATGGACACGTTGCCGACCACCACGGCACCGGGGGCGATCCAGGCCAGCGGGTCAATCGTCGGGACCGCGCTACCCAGCGCTCCAATCCGCGCGCCGCCACCGGCGCCAGCCACCTCGTCTAGGCCACCTGGCCCGCCGGTATCGCCTGACCCACGGGTACCGCCCATCGCACGAGCCTCCCGCCTGAATGGTCCGGGTTCGCAGCCGAATAATCGCAGACCTCCCGAACCCGCTGGTCTACCGGCTCGCCCTTGGAACCCCTGCGGCGCTGGCCCACGGGGGCGCCCCCGGCGCTAGCCCAGGGGCAACCCCCGGAACCCCCGCGGCGCTAGCCCAGGAGCGACCCCCTGGAACCTGCGGTGCTAGCCCAGGAGCGGCGTTGTGACCTGGAGCTTGCATTTTGCTTGAATAACTTCGCAAAATCGGATAATTTGCTGTTTCGGTTGCGAGGCGGCGAGGTTCGGGACAAGAGTCATCACATCTATCGGCG
>JASIBM010000549.1 GCA_030045175.1 Streptosporangiaceae bacterium
CGGCGCGGCCAGCGCCATGCTAGCTAGCACCATGCTGGCCAGCAAGGCGGTCATTGCGGTCTTTCCAGGTTTCACGGGGGGCTCCTTAGCTGCTCGGCTTGCCTGCCAGAAGGCGTTATCCGCCGAAGGTCGTGCCGTGCCCGGCGATCGTCTTTCCTGAGAAGTTCGGGGCGAGGCCAGAGGCCGGCATCGCGGCCTGGTAATACCTGAGGCTGTTGCCCTTGCCCTGCACGGCCATGTCAAATCCGCCTGCGGCGGTCATGACGATGACAGGCGCCGAGTACGTGGTGAACGCGCCAGCCACCGGATCGTTCTGCCATCCGCTCCTTGTGCCTCCGTTGTAGAACGTGATCGCCAGGGAATCCGATGATCCAGCAAACGCCATCGGATAGGACGTGCCCTCGGGGTCGCCCTCGGTGAGCCAGGGCGCCGAGTAGGTCCAGTTGCTGCTCTCCCGCTCCTGGCTGATCCAGCCCGAGTCGTATGCGTAGCCCCACAGCGTGCGGTGCGCGCCCTGAACGGAGATGACTGGCTCGCCCGGGTTGATCCGGTCGGTGGTCACTATCAGGGAAGGCGCGGAGTAGGCCGAGTCGACCCCGCCGATCACGTCGTTTTGCCAGTTGCCGACCGGCAGCGAGTTGTAGTAGCTGAGCGCGTGGTGGGCGTTCTGCGCGACGATATCGATCTCGCCGGCCGGGTGGTCCGTGGCGGCCTGGAGGGCGGAGCGGATCACCAGGGACGGGGCGGAGTAGGTGGTGCCACGCCCGTTGACGACGTGGGTGCGCCAGTGGCCGCTCACGAGCGCGTAGTAGCGCAGTGAATGATCCGGTCCCATCGCGGCGATACCGGGCCCCTTCGGCCCCTCGGCGAGTGACGGAGCCGAGTACGTGGAATCTCGGCCGGCGATCTGGACGCGGCGCCAGCGACTCGCGGTGCGGACGTAGAACTGCAGCGTGTGGTTGGCGCCCTCGACGGCGATATCAGTAAGGCCAGAGCCAGCGAACAGCGACGGTCCCGATTGGGCCGAGCCAGGCCCGGCAACCTTGGCGTGATGCCAGGCGCCGCCCTGCTCATAGGTGAACCACAACGACCCGCCTGGGCCGATCGAGGCCACCTCGGGCTCGCCCGCAGGGCTGACCGACAATGACAGCGACGGCTCGAAAGCACCTGGCGCAGTCGTCGCTTGGACAGCCGCTGCGGACGCGGCCACCGCGGTCGTCGTGGCGGCCAGCGCCGCGACCGCGGTCAGTGCCAAGACGGCAGGCAGGCGGGTTCGCACGAAGATCCTCCTTGGCTTGGCTGGTTGTCAGCACCTGAGCAAGACGAAATACTCCCGTCAGAGTTCTTCGAGCGCAGTATCAAGTGAGTCTCATTTTGGTGTGCCTGCACTGTGTCTGCACTGTGAATGCACTGTGAATGCACTGGGCCTGCGCACGGCGGCGAAGTGGCGCGACAACCGAGCGCCGGGCGCGGATGACGGGTGACCGTTAGCGGGCCGGCCGGGCGCTGGCCAGCGAACCGCCGATACTTAGGGCCGCGCTACTCGCTGCCTAGGACGCCGCGCGGGCGGCGGGCCTGACGGCCCGATCGTGGCCTGGATAGCTCGTCAGGTAGCTGCAGCAACGGGTTGGTCGCGCTGGCCACGACATCGGACGCGATGTCGATCACTCGCCTGCCGCGATTTCGCGCCGCTGCCCTGAGCTGCTCGAACGCCTGACGAGGCTGAATACGATGGCGTTCGGCAAGAACGCCGATCGCCTGTTCCACCCTGATCCTTGCGGTCAGGGCGTGCTCGAGTTGGCCGATGGTCGCCCGGAGCTTGCTCGTCTCGCCGGCGCTTGCCGAGTCGGTGGCCGTGCGGTCGGCGTCCGCGTGATCGGCGTCCGCTGGGTCGGAGCCGCCGGGGTCGGCGCCGGTGCCCGCTGAACTGGCTTGCGCCGCGCCCGGGCCTGGCTCAGTCCCATCCGCGCCCGCCCCCGCCTCGCCAGGCGCGCCACCGGCCGCCGCCAGCTCGGCGGACAGCAGGTCGGCGAGCACCATCGCGCTGGTCAGGTCGGGAAGCTCGGCGCCACCGACCCGCCAGCCGTCCTTCGTTCGCCGGACAACGGCGCCCTCGGCCTGGGTGGCAACGGATACGTCACCCTCGCTACCCGCCTGAGTAACCTCGGCGGCGTGCTGCGCGCTGGGGCTCTGCGTTCTCCTGCGAATGTCGGTCATGAGGCGACGGCCAGCTCTTCCATCCGTTGCTTGACCGCACGCACCGAGGGGTTGGTCAACGTGCTGCCGTCTGCGAACAGCACCGTGGGGACGGTCTGGAACCCGCCGTTCACGCTCATGACGTAGTCCGCTGCCGCCGGGTCACGCTCTATGTCGACCTCGTTGATCTCGATCCCCTCCTGGGCAAGCTGCCTCTTCAGCCTACGGCAGTACCCGCACCAGGTGGTGGTGTACATCGTCGGTAGCTGGGTCATGCCGGGTTCCTCCTCGAGGGCCATGTTCGCACCTGGACACTACTAACATCCGGATCTGCGCTCCCCTTCCCGCTCGCTCCTCTTCCCGCGCGCCTCCGGGACCAGAGCGTCGTTGGCATGCGGCAGTATGGCGCCGAGGAGGTTTACCTTGCCTGACGCGGATGCGGTGCTAGCTGCCCTTGACCCGGAGCAGCGCGAGGTGGCGCTGGCCGCCAGGGGACCGGTGTGCGTGCTGGCCGGCGCGGGTACAGGCAAGACCCGCGCGGTGGCCCACCGGATCGCCTACGCGGTCGCGATCGGCGTGGTCAGGCCCGACCGGGTGCTCGCGGTCACGTTTACCACCAAGGCGGCCGGCGAGCTTCGCGGCAGGCTCAGGCAGCTTGGCACCGCGACGTTGCCTGGTTCCGGCCTCGACCAGGTTCAGGCCAGGACGTTCCACGCGGCCGCGTTGCGCCAGCTCACGCACTTCTGGGGGCGGGTGGTTGGCGGGTCGGCCCCGGCCGTGCTCGACTCCAAGGTCGGCCTGCTCGCCGAGGCGGCGAGGCGGCATCGGCTGCGCCTGGAGCTCACCGAGCTCCGCGACGTCGCTTCCGAGATCGAGTGGGCCAAGGTGAGCCAGGTCAGCCCGGATGACTACCCGCAGGCCGCGGCCAAGGCCGACCGCGCGGTCGTGCTGTCGCCTGAGCGGGTTGCTGCCCTGTACGCCGGTTATGAGGACGCCAGGCGCGAGCGGCACCTGGTGGACTTCGAGTCGGTGCTCGAGCTGACGGCCGCGATCTTGATTGAACATCCCGTGGCGGCCGCGGCGGTAAGGGACAGGTACAGGTATTTCGTGGTCGATGAGTATCAGGACGTCAACCCGTTGCAAAAGCTATTGCTCGATCAGTGGTCAGGGAACCGGGATGACGTGTGCGTCGTGGGTGATCCTCGGCAGACGATCTACTCGTTCGCCGGGGCGTCGCCTGCGTACCTGACCGGGTTCACACGGCAATACCCGGATGCGACGGTGATCAGGCTGGTGCGCAATTACCGGTCGACGCCGCAGGTGGTGGACCTGGCGAACCGGGTGGCCGGTGCCACCGGCCTGCCCAGCGGCACATCTGCGGGCGGTGGGCCCGTGGCTGGCGGGGCAGCGGCGCTGGTGGCCCAGCGGCCGCCCGGCCCAGCCCCGAGGCTGACCGAGTACCCGGACGAGCAGGCCGAGGTTGACGGCGTCACCCGCGCGGTGGCCGCGCTCGTCGAGGCGGGCACGCCGGCTCGCGAGGTGGCGATCCTGGTCCGCACCAACGCGATGACGGCCGGGTACGAGGCGGCGCTTGACGCGGTCGGCCTGCCGTTCCAGCTTCGCGGTGCCGAGCGGTTCTTCGAGCGGGCCGAGGTCAAGCAGGCGATCGGGCTGCTGCGGGTGGCGGCGAGGTCGGCGTCGGCCGAGGAGGACCCGGCGTCGGCCGTGCGACCGGTGCTGACCGGCCTGGGCCTGACCAAGGAGCCGCCGCGAGGCCGGGGCCAGGCCAGGGAGCGCTGGGAGTCGCTGACCGCGCTCTGGCAGCTCACGGAGGACTTCTTCGGCAAGGCGCCCGGCGCCACGGTCGCTGACCTAGCGGCCGAGCTCGAGTTGCGCAGCGTGATCGGGCATGCCCCCGATCCAGGGGGGGTCACGCTCGCCTCGCTGCACGCGGCGAAGGGGCTGGAATGGGACGCCGTGTTCTTGCCTGGGCTGACCGACGGGACGGTGCCAATCATCTACGCGCAGACGGACGCCGCGATCGAGGAGGAACGACGGCTGCTTTATGTAGGCGTCACCAGGGCCAGGGAGCGGTTGTGCCTGTCCTGGGCGCTCGCTCGCTCACCAGGCGGGCGGCGGACGAGGAAGCCGTCCCGGTTCCTTGACGAGGTGCTGGCGCAGGGCAGGCGGGCGGCCGGGAAGGCCGCGGGCGGTCCTGGCGGCGACCAGGCCGGGCGGCGCGACCGAGGCAAGGCGAGACAAGGCACGGGGCAAGACGCGGACAGCCGGCTGGACCCGGTCGCGAAGCAGTGCTTTGCCCGGCTACGGGAGTGGCGCCTGGCTACCGCGCGGGAGCAGGCCGTTCCCGCGTACGTGGTCTTCTCCGACGCGATCCTCGCGGCGATAGCCGAGCGCAGGCCGACGACCAGTGCCGAGCTGGCCTCGATCCCCGGGGTCGGCGCGGTCAAGCTCGACAAGTACGGTGCGGCCGTGATCGCGTTGTGCGCGGACGAACTGGAGGCGAGCGGAGACGATGAGTGAGTAAGGCCCTCGATGCGGTGGTGGAGTTGCTCGACCTTGAGCAGATAGAGCTCGACATCTTCCGCGGCCGGAGCCCGGAGAACGAGCGCAGGCAACGGGTCTTCGGTGGTCAGGTAGCAGGTCAGGCGCTGGTCGCGGCCGGCCGCACCGTCCCAGACGATCGGCCCGTGCACTCGATGCACGCCTACTTCATCCGGCCCGGCGACCCCACGGTGCCGCTGATATACCTGGTGGACCGCGTCAGGGACGGCCGTTCCTTCACAACGCGCCGGGTCTCTGCGGTCCAGCACGGCAAGACGATCTTCACGTTGTCGGCGTCCTTCCACCATCCCGAGCCTGGAGTGCTGCATCAGCGCACGATGCCGGACGTGCCGGCGCCGCAGGATGTCCCTTCTACCGCCGAGCGGATGGAGGAGCTCTTCGGCGAGGAGGGGAGGGAATACCGGGGCAGGAATCCGATCGACATCCGCCACCTGGGCCCGCTGTCGTTCGAGGCTGCCAGGGATCCGTCGCTGCGGGTCGCGCGCAGCATGGCGTGGATCCGCGCGGACGGTGAGCTGCCCGATGACCCGCTGCTGCACGTCTGCATCATGACCTATGCCTCAGACATGACCCTGCTCGATTCTGTGCTGCTCGCCAACGGCCTGACCTGGGCCGACGGCAAGATCGCAGGGGCCAGCTTGGACCACGCGATGTGGTTCCACCGCCCGTTCCGCGCTGATCGGTGGCTGCTGTACTCGCAGGAGTCGCCGGTCGCCGCTGGCGGAAGAGGACTGGCACGTGGTGAGCTGTTCACGCAGGACGGCGAGCTGGTGGTGTCGGTGATGCAGGAGGGCCTGATCCGCCTCATCGGCTAGCAGCGCGTCCCGTATGCTCACGACGTCGGCGAAGATTCGGTAACCGTCTGGATACGCCGCAGAAAAAGAGTTGCCCGTTCGCCTGGATCGTGCTTAGGGTCGTTACGAGCTCATCTCAGCCCAGCAGCTGACCGACGCTGCGAATGAAGGAGGTGCCCTGGAAATGCTCAGCTATATCTCAATGGCCAACCCCGCGGCGCCTGCTGCGCCAGTGTCGGCCGACGCCACGCTGCTCGAAACCGTGCTTGCCGACGCCGTGCTTGCCGACGCTGGCGCAGGTGCCCCGGGCCGTTGCGGCGGGCCCAGCTGGCTCAGCCGCGTTGCCTTGCCCGCTGGCCTGGGCACCTCGCCCGCCGGCCTGCAGGCGAGCGGCGAGGTCGCCCTTTGTGGCGGCGGCGCCCACGCGGGTGGCCTGGTCGAGTTTGCCAGGCACCAGCGCACGACCATGAAGAACCCGCCCCTGACCCAAATGTACGCCCGCCCGACGACCCGCATCGCCATGACTAGTGGAGGTGCACGGGGTCCGCATCCGGCGAGGGATCCGGTCTAGCCAGACCGGCCAAGATCCCCAAAGGCCGCGGACCCGAAGACAGGGTCCGCGGCCTTATTCATGAGCACGTGAGAGGGGATGACACCGATGTACCTGCCAGGAACCGCTGCGGTCATTGACGACGCGGTCATTGACGAGACAGTGGCGACCGAGGCGGATGTCATGCGGGTAACCGCTATCAGCAATGCGGCCCAGGCCACCGTGGTGGTGCCTCAGGCGGTCGCGAACACCGTCGGCGCCGGCCCGGAGTTCCCGTGCGCAGACGACCCTGACCTGTTCTTCGCCGAGTCCCCCGACGATGTAGAGCTGGCTAAGTCCCTCTGCGGTGGCTGCCAGTTCAGGGCAACGTGCCTGGCCGGGGCGATCGAGCGCAGGGAGCCGTGGGGTGTCTGGGGCGGCGAGCTGTTCCTGCGTGGCGAGATCGTGCCACGCAAGCGGGCGCGCGGGCGGCCACGCAAGAACGACGTCGCGGCCTAGGCGTGCATGACCTGCGGCCGGGCGGTCAGGCTGGGCGGCTGGGTGCTGGCCCGAGGGGCGACCCCCGGACCACCGGGATCCTGCCGGCTGGCCCAGCCTGGCCGGCCCGCGTCGTCGCGGGTAGCCGCGGGAGTTGTGCTCCTGCGGCTACCCGGCCGGCGAGCCCGGCCCCTTCGGGTCGCCGGCCGGATCGACCTCGCCAGGGCCGTACCCGGGGATCCACCGCAGCACTTCGGACCGGAACTCTCCAGTCGCCTCAAGCTGGCACAGCACTCCGATGCCCGCGGTAGATACCCGGTGGATCAAGATGTAGGACGGCGGCAGGTTCAGCCGTCGGCCGATCGCAGCACCGCGCAGGTCAGTTACCTTCGCCGCCTCGCCCCGCATCCATTCCCTGTTGAACTTGAACGACTCATGCTTGGACGGGTCGGCAAGGGGCGCGAGGAAGTTGCGTAGCGCTTCGAGATCGACGTGGATGTCTGGCCGCAGGAAGCCGTGCTGCCTGAGTTCCGCCTCGATCACCTCGATGTCGCCGTCGGTGTGCACAAGCCAGAGCAGCCTGCCGAAGAACGGCGGGAGGCCCTGCGGGAGCCGGTCGACCGCGCCAAAATCAAGCACGCCGAGCCGGCCGTCGTCAAGCAGCCGGAAGTTGCCTGGATGCGGGTCGGCGTGCAGCAGGCCTGCCCGCGCCGGGCTAGAGAACAGCAGCCTGACGAGCAGCAGCCCGGCGTGGTCGCGTTGCTCCTGCGATCCGTCAGAGATGACCTTAGAAAGCGGGGTGCCGTCCATCCACTCGCTGATGAGGACGTGGTCCGTCGCGTCGACCGTGGGTGGCACGAAGATGTCAGGATCGCCCGCGTAGGCGGCCGCGAACGCGTCCTGTGACGCCGCTTCAAGCCGGTAGTTGAGCTCCTCGGCCACGCGGGCGCGGAGTTCGTCGAGCAGGGGCTTGACCTCGAGCCCAGGCATGAGCACGCCGAAGAGCCTGCCGACGCGGCTGATCTGCGCGAAGTCGCTGATCAGTGCCTTACCCGCGCCGGGATACTGGATCTTGACGGCCACTTGCCTGCCGTCGTGCCAGATGGCCTTGTGCACCTGGCCGATCGATGCGGCGGCGGCCGGGTGGTCGTCGAACTCGGTGAACATGGCCCGCCACTCGGCGCCTAGGTCTTCGGCCAGCACCTTGTGGACTGTGCTGGCAGGAAGCGGCGGCGCTGACTCTTGCAGCCTGGTCAGTGTCGCCCGGTACGGCCCGGCGAGCTCGGGCGGCAGGGCCGCCTCGAATATCGACAGTGCCTGGCCGACCTTGAGCGCGCCGCCCTTGAGCTGCCCGAGCACGCGGAAGATCTGCTCAGCGGTCCGCTGCTGGATCTCGTGCGCGACCATCTCGGCCGGACGGCCACCGACTCGCTTGCCCAGCCCGATCATGGTCCGGCCGGCCAGGCCGGCTGGCAGCGTGGCGAGCTTGACCGTCCTGGTGACGGTCCGGCGCGGCATGTCACTCATGATTACCTATTGTCGGCTATCTGATGGAGTGACCGCGCAGGTGCATGCCGGGTGCACCGGCCAGGTTCGACGCCGCCACCTCCAGTCAGGCAGCGCGAGCTCGAGCGTCCCGTTGACGGCGGCGCTGGCGGCCGGCGCCTTGTCAATCGCGGTGAGCGCTTGTGCCGCCGCCTGCGCAGCGACCGCCATGGCCAGCACGGCGTCGCAGGCGGGCGGCTCCGCGCGCCTGGTGCTGAGCTGCGCGAGGATGAGCGGCCAGCTCGGGTCGTTGGCAGCCCTGACATAGTCCAGGCAGCGCAGGCACGCCGTCTTGCCAGGGATGACGAGCGGGCCGACGACGCCGATCGCCTCGCTTGCCAGCACGGCCAGGTGCGGTACCCGATCGCGGACCAGCCTGGCCGGGAGCTCTGGCCCCGTGCGCCCTACCAGGATGGTGAGGTCCGGTGGCCGAATGGCCTGGGGACGACGGACTGGCCGCGGCGAGCCCGCCAGCCTGGTGCGATCACCAAGGTCCTGGCCGCCTCGGACGGCAAGGCGGTCGGCGCCGCCTCTTCGCGCGCTTGTCGTGGTCGGCTGGACGCTGGCTGGGCCGCCCGTGCCAATCCTGATCGCTCCGACTCCAGCCGCGCTCAAGATCCTGGCGATGGCCCGCGCTATTCGCCGTTCCCCGTCGAGCCAGACCAGGCTGGCACGCCGCCGTGCGAGGAATCTCGCCCCGCCGTCGCCGTCGCCGTGCGCGAGCGACGCCGTGGCGAGCTCTGGCGCGAGCCTGGCGCGCAACGGCCCCGGAAGCTCTCGTAATGTGCCGGCCGGAAAGTCGTCGAGCGCGCCCCCGGCCGCCAGCAGGGTCAAGACCCGCTCGGTGACCTGGGACGGGATGCCACGGGCAGCCGCAGTAGCGATCACCTGGCCGCGGTCCCTGCTCCCGTCGAGCAGGCCAATCAAGAACGCTGCCTGGCTCATCCCGGTCAGCGCGATCGCCCGGCGTGAGTCGATGCCGATCTGCAGCGTGTCCCGGTCACGCCAGACTGGCAGCAAACCCGATTTGATAGCTGGCCTCATGAGCGCAGCTTGCCAGTCGGCACCGACATTATTCCGGGCGCGTCCGCGCATCAGGCGTGCTTCGGTCCGAGCCGCGCCCTCGGTCGCGTTCAGTCCCGAGTCGGTGCTGGCTGACCAATGACCACGATCATGGTTGATGTCACCGCGTTGATGTCACCGCGTTGATGTCACCGCATTGCCCCATACTTAGCTCAGCTACGCGGGGCGGGGATGGCCCGCCAGCTCGAGAGGCGATGACGACGGTGCGACGGCGGGCCAAAGACGGCGGCGACGGCCATAGCGACGTGCTGCTGCCTCCTGGCTGGGGCGAAGGCTGGGGCGGGGCCCGGCGACGCCGGATCATGCGCCCGTGGATGAAGGTAGCCGTGGTGATCGCCTTCATCATCGTCGCTGCTGTCATCGTCGTCGTCGTCGCGCCGTCGCCTTCGATGAAGGTCACTGGCGTGTACGCCTACCAGGTAGGACGGCTCAAGAACTGCCAGGCTGCCGTGACCGTGCGGGGTGACATCGTGACCAACGGCTCATCTGGCACGGCCAGGTACGAGTGGGTGCGGCCGGACGGCATGACATCGCCGGTCACCACGCTGAGCTTTGGCTCCGGCCAGACCATCAAGGCAGTCCGGATGACCTGGACATTCCCCCCGTCAGATAACGGCGAGCTAGCGACCGCCGTCCTGAAAGTGCTGAGCCCGAACGCGTCGTCGGCCCGGGCAGAGCTGTTCTACGACTGCCTCTAGGTGCGGCCTGGGCCAGCCATCGCCGCCAGGGCGGCCCGGGCGGCCGGGCCTGGCGAGTTCTTCAAGCTAGTCACTCTGGTCATACAAGCAACTTAGTTTTCTTGCGTCACAGTCCTTGATCGATTCTGCCGGATGAATGGAGGATTGGTCCGGTTATTCCGGGTCAAGGGCACATTGATCGCGGCGA